>NZ_JRNG01000015.1:0-39986 GCF_000759055.1 Corynebacterium tuscaniense DNF00037
ATAACACAAATAGTCCTAGTGGTCGACGATTAGTCGACCACTAGGCGAGGGAGGCCACCACGCGGATGAGCTGCTCAATGTCGGCATAGGTGTTAAACGGCCCGAGGCCTACGGTGACGGCGCCACCCATTTCTTCCAGCCCCATGTCCGTGAGCAGCGGTGTGGGAGTGGTCAGCGTGGTGATGATGCCGTTGTCGAAGAGGCGCTCATGCACCGTTGTTGCGGGCACGCCTTGCACGCCGAAGGTGAGGCGCGGTAGACGCTCCATGTTGGCTCCCGCGGCGGCTTCACCCGATGCGCCGAGAATGTGCACGTCCGGCCATGTACCCAGGAAGGTATATAGGTCATCCCGGAGGCCACGCAGGTAGGAGGACAGTTCGTCCATGGATGCGATGAGTCGTGCGCGACGCGTGCTGCGGCCTTCCGGTGCAGGCTCCAAATTGGCCAGGTGGTCCACCAGCGTTGGTGCACCGCCGGCGAGACCCGGCGCGACGCCAAACCCAGCCATACGCAGCGGATCGGTGGCGAGCCGGTTGAACATGGCGCTGTCACGGAAGACCAGTGCCGATAGCTGCGGTCCGCCGAGTTGGCCAAGGTCTACACCGATGATGTCTGCTCCCCAGTCATCAAAGTTGACGCAGTAGTAGGGCGCGTAGGCGCTGGCGTCTACGACTACCCAGGCGCGGGATCTGCCGCGGGCCACGTCTACGATGCCGGCCACGTCGGTGACGGCGCCCAGCTGGGGGTGTGCCGCGGGGAGGGAGACGAGGCGCGTTGTGCCGTCCACCAGCTCCTGGTACTGCCAGGCGGGTGCTTCCCCGGTGCCCAAGTCCGCGTGTGCTTCACGCACCTGAACATTGGCGGTGTTCAGCGCCGCAGTGATTTCAGGTCGGTCAAGCGGGCTGACAACGAGCGTGGAATCTGACCTGAATTGTGGGCCCATCGCTGCGACGAGTGCTGAGTACAACACCGGAAGATTCGGGCCGAGCACCACGCATTCCGCGCCGGCACCGACGAGATCCGCTACCGCGTGACGTGCCCCTTCCAGGAGGTTATCTGCCTCCGGTCGCCCCAGTGTTTTGAGCGAATGCGACCCGGTGTGTCCCTCTGGTACGGGTACGGAGGGGGCTAGACGGAAGGAGCGTGCTACCGCTGCGGAGACGCGCTCCGGGATCTGCGGGCAATCGTGTGCGTTGAGGTACGTCCACCCGTCAGACAGGGAGGTGTACAGGCCACGCACGCTGGCGACATCGTATGCCACTGACCCACTCCTTCCCCACATTCTTTGAGGTTCTTCTTGCGGGGACTTTCCATACCTCGCTATACATTCGCAATAATTATGCCTGCCAGTGGTGCGCTGCGCATCATCGCCCCCGTATCCGGTTTTTTGGCAGCTCACGCTAGGGTGATACTCGTGCACGACAACAAGCAATTGCTTGCCGACGTCTCCCGCATGACGTCCGGCCCCGACGACAACACCCCGGCATCCACGTCCCAAACCTTTGGTGCGGCAGCCCGTGATCTTGCGCGCGGATGGGGCCAGTATGAACTGTGGCTCCAGCTCGGTTGGCAGGACATCAAGCAGCGCTACCGCCGCAGTACCCTGGGTCCGCTGTGGATCACCATTGCCACCGGTGTGATGGCTTTGGCGTTGGGTTTGCTGTACTCGATGCTGTTCCAGATTTCTGTGCGGGAGTTCCTGCCACACGTGACGGTGGGTTTCATCGTGTGGGGTTTCATCTCCGGGTGCATCAAGGACGGCTCGAACGTCTTCATCGAGAATGAGGGGCTGATTAATCAGCTCCCCTCTGCCCTGTCGGTGCATGTGTATCGCCTGGTGTGGCGCCAGATTCTGTTCTTCGCACACAACATGGTCATTTGGCTCATCTTGGTGCTGGTCTTCCGGCTTGATCTCGGCTGGAAAGCGTTGTTGTTCGTTCCTGGGTTTGCACTGTTGGTGCTGAATGGGGTGTGGGTGACCATGCTGTTTGGCATCGTCGCTACGCGTTTCCGTGATGTGGCGCCGCTGCTTGAAGCTTTGGTGCAGCTGCTGTTTTATGTCACGCCGATCGTGTGGACCACGGAGACCCTCAAACAGCAGGATGGCGATGTCGCACAACGCGCCCGCATCGCTGAGCTCAACCCGCTGTACCACTACCTTGAGATCGTCCGCGCACCCCTCATTGGCAAGGACGTGGCCGCCTACCACTGGTGGATTGTGCTCGCGTTCACTGTTGTCGGGCTGCTGGTCGCACTCGTTGTCATGCGCCAATGGCGCTACCGGGTCCCCTACTGGGTGTAACGGCGTCACCGCCACAGAAAGGATTTTCGGATGGTATCCATTGACACCTACAACGCCTGCGTTGACTTTCCTATTTTTGACGCCAAGTCCCGCTCCCTTAAGAAAGCCGTGATGAGCTCCGCCGGCGGAGCGATTGGCAAAAATGCCTCCAACACCGTCGTCGTCGAAGCGCTCAAGGACATCAACCTGCACCTGCGTGAAGGCGACCGCGTGGGCCTGGTTGGCCACAACGGTGCCGGCAAGTCCACGCTGCTGCGCCTCCTGTCCGGGATCTACGAGCCCACCCGCGGGGTTGCGGACGTGCGGGGCCGCGTCGCCCCCGTCTTCGACCTGGGCGTGGGCATGGACCCGGAGATCTCCGGGTACGAAAACATCATCATCCGTGGCCTCTTCCTCGGTCAGACCCGCAAGCAGATGAAGGCGAAGATCGATGAGATCGCGGAGTTCTCTGAGCTGGGTGACTACCTGAATATGCCCCTGCGCACCTACTCCACCGGCATGCGCGTGCGTCTTGCCCTGGGTGTGGTCACCTCCATTGAGCCCGAGATCCTGCTGCTCGACGAAGGTATCGGCGCCGTCGATGCCGCATTCATGGCCAAAGCCCGCGTCCGCCTGGCGGAGCTGGTGGAGCGCTCCGGCATCCTCGTCTTCGCCTCCCACTCCAACGACTTCCTGGCACAGCTATGCAACACCGCCCTGTGGATTGATAAAGGCCAGATCCGCCAGGCCGGGCTTGTGGACGACGTGGTGGAAGCCTACGAAGGCCCCGAAGCCGGCCAGTACGTCCGGGACCTTCTCACCCGCTTCGATGAGGACGACTCCACTGCCTAAAACGCCTACCTCCGGCGCGTGGGCTCCTGCCCACCGTGCCAGTCGTGGAAGTGCTGGCGGTGCGTGTCCAGCAGCGCATCGTCGTGGTGGAACTTCGCGTAATACTCCGGGTCCACGTGTGTTGCCTGAGTGTAGATGCCGGTGACCACGCTCGGACTCTTGCCGGGGAAGCGGCCGTCGCGTTCAGTGACGTCTTCAACGACGCTGATGAAGTAATCAATTTGCTCGTCAGTGAAGCGCTGCACCTGGGAAGTGATGCCGCGTTGATCCTTGTACGGGCCAGCCCCTGTATCGAAGATGCCGGCCGGGCCAAACTTGCGCGCCACGAAGGTTTCCACCGCTTCGCGGGGAGTGGCGGAGAACGGGGCGGCGAGGGTTTCAAAGTAGCCGGGTAGGCCCACAGGGTTTGGAACCTTCAAGGGGCCAGCTTGGGTGTAGGTGAACCCAAAGCCTGGTACCCCGTGCTCTGCGAAGCCGCCCAGCAACGCGTCGTGATTAATGCCCCCGAACAGCCATCCGCCGAGGCCAGCGGCCTGCAGTGCGAGTTGTGCGTTGTACGGGATGAGGCTGAGTTCGTCGTGGCTGAGGGTGCTCACCGATGCCTCGAAGTAGGACAACGGTAGCTTCGCCTCCGGATTGAGCAAGCCCTGCTCTATGAGCTTTTCAGGCTTGCCGACGGCGGTGTCGGTCACCTCATCCCACAGCACGAACCCTTCTCCAGACAGCATGGTGAGGAGGTTGATGGCGCCCTCTGTGGCGTCGATAATCGGCGCGATCAGCGTAGTACCGGGCTGGAGCGCTACCCAAAAATTGTGCTTATTGACAAAAGTGTGGTCAGGCGGAAGGCGCACAGGCTCGTCTGAAAGCTTGACCAGGTAGTTCCGTGCGTGACCCACGAGCTCTTCAAGGTCGCGTGATGCAGAAATCTCCGCTACCTGCTCGGAGGTAAGGCTCCTGGTCTGGGAGATGTAGGTGCCGGAATCATCCGTGATCAGGATCTCGCTAGACTCCATGCCGGCACCCGACGGTGTAGTGCGTCCGGTATAACGCACGATATAGTTTGCACCCTTATCCGAGTCGCCGGAAGCGGTGTGTGGCATACCAAGGTTGAAGCCGGTCACACCGATGGCCGCGAAGGCAAGAAGTGCGCGTTCGTCGTCGCTAAGCGGATAGGGCTCAAAATTCGACGCGTATGCCAAAGGGCCATCTGGAATGGTCATGCCGAGACCGAAGCGCCGCGAGCGGCGTCCGACGAGCGCTTCAAGCAGACCGAAGTCCTTTGCGGACTGCGGAATGGTCACTGTTTGTACGTCAGAGATCGTGGTGGTCATTTTCGCTCCCGTTCTTCGCTGTGTGTGAGTACTCGTCAGTTGTTCGCGCGTTCAAGGGTGGCGAAGGTCTGCTTGGAGAATTCTTCTTCAACCTCCCAGTACTGCACATTCACGTTGGAGGCACCGAGCTGGTGGAGCGATTCGTGCAGAGGACCGTCGCCCCAGTTCTTTGCACTTTCGAGGGTGTCGAAGAGGTAGAAGGACGCTGCGAGGCCTTCGCCGGGCTTGGTCGTCCACACCTTCCAGATCAGGCCCGGCAGCTGCTGCAGACCCGGAACGCCCTGGGAAAGACCCTCGCGAACCTGCGGGTCAGAGAAGTCGTTGGGGTTGTCGAAGGTGACGGAGAGAATGGTAGACATGCTGTAGTTCCTTTCGGCTGTTTACTTATAGACCGCTCTGTCTTGATGGCCTACAAGAAACCGTACTAAGCGGTCTATTTTTGCGAAAGCACCCGCTACTAATCCCCCGATTTACGCAGTACACAATGTGAATATAATACAGACAGCTCGGTCCACTAGTTCTCATCGGTTCGCCATGAAAATCATGGCGGCCCCTAAATATCAGGGAGCAATATGATCTATGTCGTCTTTGGCGCAGTGGTCGCGCTATTCATCTCCTTGTGCATCATGGCAGTGGGGTACCTCATCTACGTTTCCTCTACACAGAGGGTGCTTTCTCCATACCGTTTTTTGGTCGTGATGGTTTTGCTAGCACCTGTTTTTCTCGTCTACGACGTCCTCAGCGATGGGATGAGTAGCGGGTTTTTCAACTATGCGGTCAGCGGCTACTTAATCACCGTTGTCATCATCAGCGCCCTCTGGCGCAACATCGGTGACAATCCCGGTGGGGCACGGACATAGCAGCGACCATGTCTGGTGCTGGCGTGGACGCGTGGCAGAATAGGGCGCATGAGTTCCGCTGCTGAAAGTCCTCGTGACAACGCCGAAGCCAACGACGATGCAACGTTGAATCCGCAGGGCACAACGGCGGCGGTGATCGTGACGCATAAGCGGGTGGAGCTGCTTCGGTATTCGTTGGAGCAGGTGGTCCAGCAGACGCACCCAGTGGACTGGGTGGTCGTGGTGGATAACGGTGCTGAGGATGCGGTGCGCGAACTCCTCACTGAACTGGCGGGCGATAAAGCGGTCTACTTGTCGTCGCGGACGAACCTGGGTGGCGCGGGCGGTTTTGCCTACGGCTTCCTTCACGCTTTGGCCCTGGGTGCGGATGCCATTTGGTGCGCTGACGATGATGGCCGCCCGGCCGACGAGCATGTTCTGGAGACGCTATACCGGGTGGCGCAACGCGAGCAGCTCGCGGAGGTTTCCCCAGTGGTGTGCAACATCGAGGACCCAAATAAGCTCGCCTTCCCCCTGCGCCAGGGGCTGACATGGCACCGCCGCCGGGATGAACTTGAGGGGGATTTCCTGCCCCACTACGCCAGCTTGTTCAATGGTGCGCTGATCAGTGCGAAGGCGATGGAACGTATCGGTGTGCCGGACTATCGGCTGTTCATTCGGGGTGATGAGGTGGAGTACCACCGTCGATTAGCCCAATCCGGCATGAACTACGGCACGGCATTGACCACGGCGTACCTGCACCCGGACGGTTCGGCGGAGTTCCACCCGATCATGGGCGGCCGCGCGCATGCCCAGTGGCCGGATAATGATTCGAAGCGGTATTTCACCTACCGCAACCGCGGCTACATCATCAACCAGCGCGGCATGCAGAAGATGAAGCTGCAGGAACTCGTCCGCTTTGGTTGGTTCTTCCTCATTCAGCGTCGCAGCCCGGCGGAATTCAAGGAGTGGCTCAAGCTCCTACGCATGGGCGCGAACGAGGACTTCCAGCGACCGGGGGCGGGTTCGCGTTAGCGGGTCGGGGGTTCGTCGATAAGCACGCGCGGTGGCTCGTTGAAGATGAGCACGCGCTGCAACACAAAGTTGGTCACGGTGGCCACGCCTTGAGCGATGACGAAGGACACGCCGTCCTTCCATGGATCGACCAGGCCCAGCGCGATGAGCGGAGCATCGGTGACCCAATACAGGAACGTTTGCACACCCAGGGTGGACAAGTACAGCACAAAAACGGCAAGAGCACGCTTGCCCGTGATCTTCGCTTCGAACGTGAACTTCGAGTTCAACAGGTACGCTGCGGCGGTGCCAAGGCACCAGCCGAAGATCTTCGCGGTCACCCGATCGAGCCCCACGGCATGTGTGAGCAGATACGTCAGCCCGAAATCGAGCACCGCACAAAAAACGCCGACGATAATGAACCGCACGAGCTGCTGCTTCGCGCCGGTGGTTGTTTCAGCCTTCGATGACACGCCGGACAACCTTACCTTTCTCACGCGCGCCGCAGAAGTTGGCGGGCGACGCCGTGCTCGAACTACTCGTGCCCGGTGAGATCCTGCAGCTGTTCATTAATGGCCGCAATATCGAAAGGCTGCCCACCAAAATCCCCGTCACCGGCTACGCACAACAAATGCGCGGCACCGGCATCGCGCGGAAAAACATCACTGAGCAAAAGGGAGAACCGCCACAAACCCCAGTGGAAATAGAGAGCGTCCCCGAGTTCAGCAAGGTAATCGCCGACTGTGGCACCCAGATCCAGACGGCCACTGTCATCTTCCTCCCGGGTAAACCGCGCGGGGGCAGAGGTATGGCCGGGGACAGCAAAGGAAATCTCGAGGGCCACCTGCAGGTCCTCGAGCGTGCTGCCCGCATCCACACCGAGGTACCGGATGATCTCCTCATCCGTCCGTTGGGTGGCACAACGAACCAACACCGTGCGTGCACGGATGGCCTGGTCCCCGCGGAGGCAGACACGTGCTGCATCGATATCGACGACAGGCGCCACCTGATGGTGGCGGTGCAGGCGGTGCAGCGTGCTAGGCATGGCCCCATCCTAATGAGATTCAGGCTGTTGTGGAGCGCGCCTCAAGTTCCGTCGCCGCAAACAACAAGGCGGCACCCCCCGCGCCAAGCAGGGTGTATGGGCGCTTCACTCCACGGCGGCGCAGGCCTTCTGCCATTTTCTTCTCCACCGCAATACCCAGGCGAATACTACCGATGAGCAGTGCAGCACCACCGGCTAGAAGCCCCCAGGTTTTGGCCGGGCTACCCGTGCCGGAGGTGCGCTCGACGGTGGCCGTGAGATCATTACGCGGATCCTCATCAAAAGCATTGAACGCAGCCACTGTCCCCGTGAACGCAGCAGCGATACCCACCCACGACGCCACGCGTGCCGGAGTGGAGTGAACGTAATCCGGCACCGCCGTGAACGCCCCAGCGAACGCCGCCTGGATAAGGCGACCCCCAGTGGTGTTATCCAACGCGTTGTAGTCAACGCGAGTCTCGCCCGTGATCTCCTGAATAGTCTCCGTCATGGGCGCCATCTTAGCGGGCAGACTCAGCCAAGTAGGCTGTGCACATGGCCAATTCCGAAGACACCCCACATATTTCTGCTCAGCTGGTCAACGTGCCACTGGATGATTTCATGGCGCGCCTTATTGCCCAAGAACTTCCCATCCTGGACAGCACGAGCCGAGGCATTGTTTATGACGAATTGCGTGCGCACAAAGAAGCAGGAAAACCGGTGATCACCAGCCAGGAAGAACTCCCAGCGCGCATCCGGGAGATCATGGAGCTCTAGGCCCACCCCAACGCGACTTCCCCGAGTAGGCTTGGGCGTATGGATTTGATCACCACCACTCAATCGCTGCATGGCTGGGGCCGTACCGCCCCGTCGACAGCGCAGGTTCTTGCCACCGCTGACGTTGACATCATTAAGAAAGCAGTGGCTCAGATCGCGGATGAGAACTCCACGCTGCCTGAACACAAGCGCCGCGGCGTTATCGCGCGCGGTATGGGCCGGTCCTATGGTGATCCGGCGCAAAACGGCGGCGGACTCGTCGTGGATATGCAACCGCTCAACACGATTCACTCGATCGACGAGGAAACAGCGATCGTCGATGTGGATGCTGGCGTGACGCTGGACCAGTTGATGAAGGCGGCGTTGCCCTACGGCCTGTGGGTTCCGGTTCTACCGGGCACCCGCCAGGTAACCATCGGTGGCGCAATCGGCCCGGATATTCACGGCAAAAACCACCACTCCGCTGGTTCTTTTGGTGACCATGTGGTTTCGATGGAGCTGCTCGTGGCTGATGGGCGCGTTTTGCACCTTGAGCCGGAAGGCTCCGCCGATGACCCGGACGGCACACTGTTTTGGGCAACCGTTGGCGGCATGGGGCTGACCGGCATCATCCTGCGCGCACGCATCAAGATGACCCGCACGGAAACCGCCTACTTCATCTCCGACACGGTGCGCACCAAAACCTTGGACGAGACAATTGAGGAGCACTCCCACGGCCAAGAAGAGGGTTACACCTACTCCTCTGCCTGGTTTGATGCGATCTCCGCACCGCCAAAGACCGGCCGTTCCACCATCTCTCGTGGTTCGCTAGCCACCTTGGCACAGCTGGAAGAGTACGCGCCGAAGTTGGCTAAGAACCCGTTGAAGTTCTCCGCCCCACAGTTGATGACAGTGCCGGACATCTTCCCCTCCTGGACCATGAACAAGCTGTCCCTCATGGCCATCGGTGAGGCCTACTACCGCATGGGTTCCCCCAGCACGAATGACATTTTGAACCTGACGCAGTTCTACCAGCCGCTGGACATGATCGCGGAGTGGAACCGTGGCTACGGCAAGGCTGGCTTCCTGCAGTACCAGTTCGTGGTTCCTACGGATGCGGTGGAACCGTTCAAGCAGATCATCTACGACATTCAGGCATCCGGCCACTACACCGCCCTCAACGTGTTCAAGCTCTTCGGCGAAGGCAACCGTGCGCCGCTGTCCTACCCAATGCGTGGATGGAACGTGTGCGTGGACTTCCCCATCCGTGACGGCCTGTACGCCTTCCTGGACCGCCTCGACGATCAGGTCATGGAATTCGGTGGCCGCCTCTACTTGGCTAAGGAATCCCGCACCTCCGCGGAGAACTTCCACAAGATGTACCCCGAGATGGGCAACTGGCTGGATTCCCGCCGCGCCATCGACCCGACCGGGGTGTTCGCCTCCGACATGTCCCGCCGCTTGGAGCTGAACTAGTTCACAGCAACGGTTCGGCCCCACAACAAGAAAAGGTAAAAGAACACAATGCTTAACGCTGTAGGACAAGCACAACACATTTTGCTGCTCGGCGGCACGTCAGAAATCGGTCTCGCGATTGTGGATGAACTGGTCAAACGTGGCGGCAACCCCACCGTCACGCTGGCTGCCCGTGAAAACTCCCCGCGCTTGAACGCGGCGGTGGAGGAAGTAACCTCCCACGGGGCCGGCGAGGTGCGCTTAATTGACTTCGACGCATTTGACACCGCCACCCACCCGGCTGTGATTGATGCGGCATTTGCGGAAGGTGACGTGGATATCGCCATCGTCGCCTTCGGCACTTTGGGTGACCAGGAAGAACTCTGGCAGAACCAGGAAGCTGCTGTTGCTTCGGCGCAGACGAACTTCACCGCACCGGTGTCCGTCGGTGTGCTGCTGGGCCAGAAATTCAAGGAGCAGGGCCACGGCAAGATCATCGCGCTGAGTTCAGTAGCTGGCATGAAGGTGCGCCGTTCCAACTTCGTGTACGGCGCCACCAAGGCCGGCATGGACGGCTTCTACACCCAGCTTGGTGAGGCACTGCGTGATTCCGGTGTGACGGTGACCGTGGTTCGCCCGGGCCAGGTGCGTACCAAGATGACTGAGGGGCTGGATGAAGCACCCCTGACGGTGAATAAGGAAGATGTGGCTAAGGCCGCTGTGTCCGCTGCACTGGCGGGCAAGCCCAACGTGTTCGTGCATAAGCTCTTCGGTCCGATCTCCCTTGTGCTGCAGCACATTCCGGCGCCGATCATGCGCAAACTCAGTTTCTAAACAAGCCCGCTATCTCGTCTGCTCAATGTCCGTTTAATGAGGCTTTTGTGGGAGACTGTCACCTATGACAGTGCGCCCCGAGGACAACAACGAACCACTCGACACCGCTGAAGGCGGGGTCGCTGTGGCGGACAGTGATGCGGCTGAACCTGGCACGAAAACCAAAACTCAGGACCGTGAGAAGCCGCATTTTCAGGCTTTTGCCCCTGACCCGGTGAGCACGTCGAGCGCCATTGTGCGCTTCGTCGTCGCCGCTGTGGCCGGGGGCTTTCTAGCGCTTCTGGCGTTTTTTGTGTTGAAGCGGGTGACCCTGGCGGCGTTCAACGTGTCTATGGTGACACGGGCGTTGGCCACGGCGGGTTCGCTGCTTGTCCTCATTGTTGTGACTTTCCTGTTGTGGCTGTGGATACAGGACCGCTCGAGCAGTAAGAAGCGGCCCACCTGGCGCCGGCTGCTCACTGAGGCAGTGTGTGGGCTTGCGCCGGCGGGTCTGGTGGTTTCTTCGGTGGCTATTCCGCTGTCCGCCACCAAGCTGTACTTGGATGGCATCCAGGTTGATCAGGGTTTCCGCATCCAGTTCCTTACCCGGATGACGGAGACCATGTCTAACCAGGACATGAACTACGTGGATTTGCCGTCCTTCTACCCCATCGGCTGGTTCTGGCTGGGTGGCCGCATGGCCAACGTGCTGAATATGCCGGGCTGGGAGGTGTACCAGCCGTGGGCGTTGGTGTCTTTGGCGGCGGCGGGTTCAGCGTTGGTGCCGTTGTGGCGCAAGCTCACTGGTTCTTTGCCTGCGGCGACGTCTATTGCGTTGGTTACTACCGCGGTGATTCTCACGATGGTGCCGGAGGAGCCCTATGCCGCGGTGGTGGCCATGGGTGTTCCGGCGGCGGCGGTGTTGGGGTATCGGGCGATGTATGGCTCGTGGACGTCGACAATTGCTGTGTCGCTGTATCTGGGTGCGTCGGCATGTTTTTACACGTTGTACACAGGCATTATGGCTGCGACGATGATTGCCTTCGCGTTCATTGCTTTCATTGCGATGGGGCGGGGCAAGCGCACTCTGACACCGTTTGTGCACCTTTTTGTCATGGGTGTCGGTTCGATCTGTATTGCTTTGCTGGCGTGGGGCCCGTACCTGCGGGCACTGTTCACGGCATCTGAGGAGGTGTCGTCGGCGGCGCAGCACTTCCTGCCGTCGCAGGGCACGACGGTTCCGTTGCCGTTCTTCCACCTGACTTTGGTGGGTGTGCTCTGCTTCGTGGGGTTGCTGTACATCATCGTGAGGCACCGTGAGCCTGAGTTCACCGCCCTGGGTATTGCAACAGCCGTGTGTTACGTGTGGGTGGTTGCCTCGATGGTGATCACGCTTGTTGGCACAACGCTGCTCGGGTTCCGGGTTGAGGTTCTCATCGCAGTGCTCTTATCGACGACCGGTGTGCTCGCCCTCATCGACCTCCGCCTCACCGGCGTTACCCGCCTCTACCCCACTGGTTTAAGCGAACGCACCAACCGCACGCTCACCGGTGTGTTTCATCTGGGTTTGGCTCTGGCGATGCTGAGTTACGCGCAGCAGATTCCCGATAAGAATGAGGTCTTCCTGGATCAGGCGTACACCGACACGAATGGTGATGGGCAGCGCGCTGACCGCCGTGAATCCGATGTGGGCCGTTATTACGGGCAGATGCACGAGTTCATTCAAGAGCAGGGCTACAACCCGGCTGAGACGGTGCTGTTCACCGATGAGATCAACTTCCTGGCCTACCACCCGTACCACGGGTTCAATGCCTTTACCAGCCACTATGCAAACCCACTTGGGCAGTTCGTGGCCCGCAATGAGCTCATCGCGCAGTGGGCGCATGACTCCTACGAGCAGTTGCAGGACCCCAAGGCGATGACTGCAGCGATTGATGCTGCACCGTGGCGGGCACCCGATGTGTTCATCTTCCGCGGTAGCGAGAAGGACCAGGATGCCCCCTGGAAGACGCACGTGGCTCACGACATTTTCCCCAGTGAGCCTAATATCCGCTACCAGGGCCTCTTCTTCAATCCGGATGCTTTTGACTCCGCGGATTGGACGACGAAGCAGTTTGGTCCGTTCGTGGTGGTGGTCCGTAACCGATGAGTAGGCACAACAATACGCAGAAATATACGCAGATGACTCAGATTTTGAACGAGATACGTCAGCCCCAGTCGATAGAGGAAAGGATTCCTCTCATCGCGCTTGTATCGGGGCTTTTAGCCTTCATTTTCTTCTTTGCTTTGCCGTTTTTGCCGGTGAAGCAGGTGCAGTCTTCTTTCGATTGGCCGCAGGATGAGAATTTGTCCGCGGTGAATGCACCGTTGATTTCCTTGGCGCCGGAGAAGCTGGACATCACTGTCCCATTGGCAGTGGTGGATGCGATGAATCCGGGACAGACCACGGTGTTGTCCACGTTGCCGGAGGATTCCACGGAAGCTGTGGACCGTGGCTTGTTTGTGAACGCCCCGGAGGATGGCGGGATTAATGTATCCACGCTCAACGAGGTGATTTTTGAGCTGGATGCGGACGAGGTTTCGCAGATGCGTGACGGTTCTCTGCGCATCACGGTTGATGGTGACATGGTGCGCGTTGATGCACCGGGCACCAAATACGACACTACAACCAAAGATGACATGCGCCCGCAGGTCACCGGTATGTACACGGAGCTTTCTACGGAGAAGGCTCGTGAGCTTGTCGACGCTGGACTGACCGCCCACGTTGAAATCAACTCTCGCTTTACCTCCTCCCCGTCCGTGATCAAGTGGATGGCAATGATCCTGGGCACTCTGTCTGCCGTGGTGGCGTTGTGGGCGCTGGCACAGCTTGATCTGCGGGATGGCCGCCGCCTGCCGTTGTTGCGCCCGGAATGGAAGACCTTCAAACCGCTTGATGGTGTTGTGCTGGGTGTTCTTGGTTTCTGGCATATCTTCGGCGCTAATACGTCTGATGATGGCTTCCTGCTCACCATGGCGCGGGTGGCTAATGATTCGGACTACATGGCCAACTACTACCGCTGGTACGGCGTGCCGGAAGCACCGTTTGGTTCACCGTTCTATGACCTGCTGTCCCTTCTGGCGAAGGTGAGTACGGCCTCGGCGTGGATGCGCCTGCCAACCCTGATCGCCGGTATTTGTATCTGGTGGATTCTGTCCCGTGAGATCCTGCCGCGCCTGGGTGAGAAAATTGCTACCCGCCGCGTGGCGTACTGGACGGCGGCATTCATGTTCCTGGCATTCTGGCTGCCGTATGACAACGGCCTGCGCCCGGAGCCGATCATCGCGCTGGGTGCCATTGCTACGTGGGCCTCCTTTGAGTCGGCGATCAGCTCCCGCCGCCTGCTGCCGGCAGCGATGGGCACTATCTTTGCGGCGTTCACCCTGGCGTGTGGCCCCACCGGCCTCACCGCAGTGGGCGTGTTCCTCGTGTGCTTGCCGCAGGTGCTGCGCATTGTGAACGAACGCCGCGTTTACGCCCCGCTGTCCGCCATAGTTGCCCCATTCCTGGCTGTTGGTTTTGCCGTGATGGTGCCGGTCTTCCACGACCAAACGTTGGCCGCGGTACTGGAGTCCACCTCGGTGCGCTCCTACGTCGGCCCGGCGCTGGAGTGGTACCACGAGTTCGTCCGCTACGCCAACCTCTTTGAGCCTGGCGCGGACGGTTCTTTGGCCCGTCGTTTTGCCATGCTGACCTTGCTGTTCTGCCTGGCTTTGGTGCTATGGGCGCTCACCCGTTGGGACGCGGTGCCCGGCGCGAACAAGGCGCCGACACAGCGCTTGCTGGCTATCTTTGCCATGTCCATGTTCTTCCTCATGTTCACGCCGACGAAGTGGACCCACCACTTTGGTATCTACGCGGGCTTGGCCGGTGCGGCTGCCGCATTGGGTGCGGTGGCACTGTCGGAGATCACGGCGCGTTCCGCGCGTGCGCGGAGCTTCGCGTTGGCTGCTATCACCTTTATTCTGGCGCTGTCTTTTGCCGGCGCGAACGCCTGGTGGTACATCTCCTCCTTCAGTGTTCCCTGGTGGGACAAGAGCGTGCAGGTCAAGCGGATCGAGGCGGCATCGGTGTTGCTGGCCATTACCCTCATCATCGTGGCGGTAGGCATCTACCAGTCTTTCTCGCGCTCGTCGGGCGAGAAGAAGTCGGGTAAGCGCCACAAAGAATCTGACTCTGTGGCCTCGCTCCGTATGCGCCAGGCGATGACAGCCCCGATTGCCGTGGCCTGCATCCTTATCGTCGCCTTCTCCTGCCTCACTTTTGTTAAAGCTTTTGCTACGCAGGCGCCGGCCTACTCCGTGGGTTTGGGTAACTTGCGCTCCCTCAAGGGCGACACGTGCCAGCTGTCTGGCGACGTGTTGGTGGAAGCAAACACGAATGATTCCTTCCTCACCCCAGTAGACGGCGTGCCCCTGGGCCGCTCGCTCGAATCCGGCACGGTCCGTGGCTTCCACCCGGGAGGTGTGCCCGCCTTCATCAACTCGGAGCGCAAGGGTGTGCCGAATATTGGGTCGATGGGGCAGACGCAGGTGGTGCAGGATGCGCAGACAAGCGATGACGCAAACGCTGAGCCGAACGATGAGCAAGCGCAATCGACCTCCCGCACCACCACGCAGGGCAACCGTCCGGCTGAGCAGATTGGCGTCAACGGCTCCACCGTGCGCCTGCCGTTCAACCTGGACTACAACCGCGTGCCGGTGGTGGGCAGCTTCGCGGCATCCACGCAGGCGACCGCGGAACTCAAAACTGCCTGGTACGAGCTGCCTGAAGCCACCGAGGACGCGCCGCTGCTGGTCACCTCCGTGGCCGGACGCATTGCCCACCACGACATCAACGGTGTGAAACAAAAAGGCCAAACCCTCGCCCTGCAGTACGGCACCCGCAATGAGGATGGTTCTGTCAGCGACATCGGTGAGCTAGAAATGCTTGATCCGGGCCCGGCCATCAAGTGGCGTAACCTGCGTTACCCCATCGCTGACCTGCCGGATTCCGCCAACGTGGTGCGCCTCGTCGGTGAGGACATCAACCTCGACCCCTACGAGTGGATGGCTGTGACTCCGCTGCGCAACCCGAAGCTGGAGCACCTCACTGATGTCTTCGACGAAGACACCCCCGGCCTGCTGGACTGGACCGTGGCACTGCAATTCCCGTGCCACCGCACCTTCAACCACTATGCCGGTGTAGCTGAGATCCCACAGTTCCGCATCAGCCCAGACGCCCCCGGTAAGGAGGAACTGTCTGACTTCATGGACTTCCTCGGCGGCGGCGCTCTGGCAACATCGGAGGCAGTCAACTCCGCCTACGAGATCCCGGGGTACCTTGACCGAGACTGGGGCCGGGACTGGGGTTCGGTGCACCGCTACACACTGCGCACCAACTCGCGCGGTGAGGAGCCGATGCCGGCGAAGATTGACTATGAAAAGGTGACACGCTCCGGTGTGTGGCACCCATCCGACATGAAGATCCGCGACCCGTACGAAAAGACCAGAGAGTAGAAGGAGAACAGTATGAAAGACCTCTACCAAACCGTCAACGGCCCATGGCTGGACAGCCACGTCATTCCGTCCGACCGGGGTGTGGATGGCACCTTCCACGCGCTGCGCGACAAGGCGGAAGAAGACGTCCACGCCATCGTGGAAAACGGCGCGGGCCTCGGCAGTGACCTGTACGCCTCCTTCATGGACACCGACGAGATCAACCTCGCGGGCACGTGCCCCCTCGACGTAGACTTCGCGCTTATCGATGTCTCCTCCCCCACCGAGCTCGCCGCTGCCTTTGGCAAGCTGGACCGCACCGGTGTTGGTGCTCCGCTGACCTACTGGGTGGAGAAGGATTCCCTCGGGGATACCGCGGTGCCCTACCTCATCCAGTCGGGCCTGGGCCTGCCGGATGAGGCGTACTACCGCGAGCCTGCCCATGCTGAGACGCTGGCCGCCTACCGCGAACACGTTGCGCGGATGCTCGGCTTCTTCCATCCAACGCAACTCTTTGGCGTCGCCCCCATCGAGGCCGCGGAGCGCGTCGTCGCGCTTGAAACGCAGATCGCCAGCCACCACTGGGACGTCGTTGCCTCGCGCGATTCGCTGAAAACCTACAACCCGACCGAGCTCGGTGAACTCCCCGACATCATTCAGACTCTCCTCAAAGCCTCCGGGTTGCCGGAGGGGAGGGTGATTGTGATGATGCCGTCGTTCGTCGACAAGCTTGCAGAGCTGCTTATCAGCGTCCCGCTGACCGACTGGAAACTCTGGTCCATCTGGGCCATCCTGCGTTCCCGCGCAGGCGTCCTGCCCGAGGAGGTGGGTGCTACGAATTTCGAGTTCTACGGCACCGTGCTCTCCGGCGCAACAGAGCAGCGCGACCGGTGGAAACGTGGCGTGGCGCTGGCGGAATCCCTCGTGGGTGAGGATCTGGGCAAAGCGTACGTGGACAAGCACTTCCCCGCGGATTCCAAGGCGCAGATGCTCAAGCTCGTGGACTACCTCGTGGATGCCTATGAGCAGCGCATTTCCACCCTGCCGTGGATGTCGCCGGAGACGCGTGAACGCGCCCTGGAGAAGCTGCGCCTGTTCAACGCGAAGATCGGCTACCCGGATACCTGGCGTTCCTATGAGGGCCTTGAGTTTTCCCGCGAAGGCGGTGACCTGGTGGCCAACGTGCGTGCCGGTGCTGCTTTTGAGCATGACTACCAGGTGGCCAAGGTGGGCAAACCGGCGGACCGCAACGAGTGGGTGGCTACCCCGCAGACCGTCAACGCCTTCTACAACCCGGTGGTCAATGACATCACCTTCCCAGCCGCGATCCTGCAGCCACCGTTCTTCGACCCGGCAGCCGATGCGGCGGAGAACTTCGGTGCCATCGGCGCGGTCATCGGCCACGAAATCGGCCACGGCTTCGACGACCAGGGCTCGCGTTACGACGGCCACGGGAACCTCAACTCCTGGTGGACCGACGAGGACCGCGCCCGGTTTGAGGAGCTCACCGCCAAACTGGTCAAGCAGTACGAAGGCCTCGTGCCCAGCGTGCTTGAGGGCCGCGGTGAATCCCGTGGTGTCAATGGTGAGTTCACCCTCGGTGAGAACATCGGCGACCTGGGTGGCCTGGGCATCGCCGTGATCGCTTACAAGAACTACCTTGCCGAACACGGCCTCGACCCGCGTGGCCCGGTGCAAACCTTCCACGCCCCCGGCGCAACAGCGGAGGTGGACGGCCAGGACTTCGACGGCCTGCAGCGCCTCTTCCTCGCCTGGGCACGGGTGTGGCGCACCGCCATCCGCCCGGAAATGGCCGCGCAGTACCTGGCCATTGACCCGCACTCGCCGGCGGAGTTCCGCTGCAACATCGTGGCCGGCAACATCGCCGAGTTCTACGAGGCCTTCCCATCGGCTGAAACCCTCGTGCCTGAGAAAGACAGGGTGGTGATCTGGTAGCCATGAACACCCCGGACTACCGCGCCGGCCAAGAGCGCATGCGCCACATCCCGGAACCCGCACCGGAAGTGGAGGACCTCCCGGCGGGCCCCTCCAACACCGCCTACCCCCTCAATGAACAGGGCAATGAGGACTTCAACGTCGGCGGCGTGGAGCGCACACTGCCGCCGAAGGAGCAGCTGGAGCAGCTAGTCAGCTACATGGATGCCACCTACCCGGTGCCTGACTTCACCCCGCCGTGGAAGGGTGGCAGCGGCGACCCAGGCGATGCGGACCGCTACGTGGCCAACCTTCCGGACCGCATCACTCACGCCGCGATGCTCATGCTGGGCTCCGGCCTGGACCACACCATGCCGGGCGTGGCCTACGGCATGAACATCGGCACGACCCGCGAGCTACCGGCGTTGTCTGACCTACCGGACCTACCCGGTCAGGTGGACATCCCGGCGCGCATCTTCGTACCTACTGCCCCCACTGGCCGGTGGGCGGTATCCCTCCACTCCGGTGGCTGGTGGCGCGGCTCCGGGCAGGCACTGGAACTGCAGTGGCGCCCCGAGGTGGCCGCGGCGGCAGAACTGTCCGGCACCACCATCCTGGACTTGGACCATCCGCTGGCCCCTGAGGCGGACCTGGATGAGATCCTGGACAGCGTGCGCAAAGCCATCGGCTACGTACGCTCCCAAGAACCGGCTTCGGTGACGCTGTGGGGCTACAGCTCGGGTGGCGCGTTGGCGGCACTGGCTGCTGCGTCTTCCGCGGCAGCCAGGGCAGAGGTCGACGCCCTCGTGCTCACCTTCCCCGACCTGGACTCCGTAGCCAACCTGCCCGAGGATCTGCGCGGGGGTCATACCGTACCCTCCCCCACCGTGTGGCCAAGAACACTCCTCCAGGTGGCTCTGCAAGACGAGATCGCTGCCCGCCCCGACACCACCGGCGCCGAAGACAGGGTCCAGGTGGCGGAGTACCACTCCACCCACCGCATTGCTACCCCGGCGGAGAACCGCCGGCGGGTACGGGATATCGCGGACTTCCTCCGCAGCGTGGACTAGAGGCGTGGACTAACGGGTCGCGTCCAGGGGCCTCAGCGTAGGCACCGGGCGCTTCTGGCCACGAACATTGAGCCACAATGGGATTACCGCGGTGAGACCAGTGCCATCACCTGAGGCGTGCCCGATGTCACCTCCACCGGGCAGAAAGAAGCGACGCTGCTGTTCGGGCTGGTCGATCCATTCCAAGACGTCTGCGGTGTGATCATCTACATCCCCATACGTCATGGCGGCCACGGCGAAATCCCGGCCGAAGGACACGGACGCAACCGCCCCTGACCGGTCATCCGACCAGCCGAATTTGGTCCCGATGACCCCCTGCAACCGATCCGTTCCAAAATCCTGCTTGAACCCATCCTCCGCATACAGCGTGTGGTTAGCCATCGCGCGGACTATGGGTTCGGCCACCGGGTCATCCTTGACCAGGTTGATGAACTTGGCCATGTCATACGGGGAGGTAGACGACCGCCCCCAGTAGCCAGCACTCACCGTGGCGGTGAGCCCAAATTCCTTGGCCACCGCATCGATAGCCTTCGGGTACTTGCGGTCCAACTCCACCGCCAGGCCGTCAGAGGAGGCACGCACCATCCGCCACACCTTGCCTTTATCCTCCGGTTTCCCGTTGTGCAGGATCCAGTAGCCGAGGTACAGCTTGGCTAAGGACAGCGCCGGCCGGGCGTCCTTCGCACCAGGACTGCCAGTCCAGCGGCCATCATCGTGGTACACCGCAAGGTCGGTGCGCTCACCAGGATCACCCGGCAGCACATCAAGCGCCACTGCAGGAGCCGGCACCAACGCCACCACCAGGCACGCGGCCACCGCCGCTAAACGTTTCACCCGCATGGTTATCTACAGGTGCAGGATGGACTCGGCCTCGTCGAGGGTGTCCTCGTCGACAGGTTCATCGACCTCACACAGCGTGACCACCGCACCATTAGGGTCAGCCACGGTGAGCAGCAGCCCGAAGGGAGAATTCTCCGGGCCACGCAGGATCTCCCCACCGAATTCCTGCACCTTCATGCGTGTCTCCGCGATGTTAGCCACACCCACGTAGGAGCTCCAGAAACTCGGCACGTCTGCCGGAATCTGCCCGGACGCATCCCACATACCCGCAAACGCAGCACCGTCCTGCATGATCAGCAGGTAGCCCTCATTTTCCACAATGTCCCAGCTAAAAAGCTCGCCGTAAAAATCAGCGACAGCGCGCACATTGCTTGTCGACGCATACTCGTACCACACCGGCGTTCCCGGCTCCCCCGCCGCCACGAACGCTTCTTCCCCCGCGGGCTGGAACAACCCGAACCAGCCCCCAGCAACATCCGCGCACAACGCCATAGTGCCTAGGGACACCTCCATCGGTTCAGAGAGCACGCGCCCACCGAGTTCCGCCACCCGCTGAGAATCCCGAGCGATGTCGGTGGTGTAAAAGTACGTCATCCACGTATCCGGCATGGAGTCCTGTTCCACCATGCCCGCCACCGGCATCCCCTGCAGGCGAGCAACACGGTAATCACTGGCAGAGCCATCATCGTCACCGGCCTCCCCCATCTCCCACCCCAGAATCCGGGAATAGAAATAGGAGGACTTTCGCGCCTCCGTAGTAGCCAGTTCAATCCAGTAGGGCATTCCCGGCTGGGCTTCAAAAGCAGGCATGGTTTAATCGTTCCTCCGTTCAACAGGGCTAGCACCATCGGCCACGATGGTCACGGAGTCGCCGGTGGAAGGGACGGAGACGACGTCGCCGTCGATAAGCGATTGGCCCCGCGATGAGGCGGGCTCACCGTTGACATAAATAAGGCCATCAGCGATGACTTCCTTGGCGTGACCACCGGATTCCACCAAGTTCACGAGTTTAAGAAACTGGCCGAGCTTAATGCTCTCGCCGTTGATCTCAACTTCCATTAACCCAGCCTGACAGCTGTGCCGGTGGCGGCGACAAGCATCATCGACCCATCCGCACCCATCGGCGAATAGTCCAACTCAACGCTGACCACGGCATCCGCACCGATCTGGCGGGCGCGCTCCCACAACTCATTGAGCGCACTATCGCGGGCAGACACCAGCTCCGCCTCCCACGAGCTCGCGCGGCCACCAACCATGTTGCGGAAACCCGCGCCAATATCCTTGAACATGTTCATGCCGGTGATGGTCTCACCGCCGACGATGCGCATGTACTCAACAATCGTGCGACCCTCAACGGTCGGAGTAGTGGTAAGAATCATGCCCTTAACACTACTTGGAAAGCACCGACAAGCATCCACACGGCCAACGCCACAAAGACAAGGCCCGTAACCAGGTCCACCACGTGCCCCCAGCGCGCCAAAAAGCTAGCCAGCTTATCGACGAGCACCGCAAACCCCACGAACCACCCAAACCCAATGACCACCAGCGTGATCAGGATGAGCAGCATCCACTCCCACCCCATGCCCGGGGTGATGAACTGGGCGAACACGGCACCGAAGAACAGGACCGCCTTGGGGTTGGACAGGTTGGTGTACACCCCGATGCGCAGGGCTTGGGCGGTGGTGTGTTCTTTGCTGTTTGCTTGCGCGCGGGCCTGTTCGGCGCCCGATTCGGCGACCTGGAGTTTCTGCGCTGAAAGACCGGCACGTATAGCCCCCACACCCATGATCATCAGGTAGATGCCGCCGATGAGCTGCAGCACCGCGAGGATCTCCGGCACCGCCTTGATCAGAGCGCTCAGGCCTAGGAGCGACGCCGCGATCCAGACGGTGTTACCCAGCATGATGCCCACGGCGCAGGCCACGCCGATGGCACGGGACTTGGCTCCCAACCGGATGATCTGCACTAGGTCCGGGCCAGGACTGGCGATGGCGGCAACCCAAATGCCCACCAGCGCCACGTATGTGGAAATAGTCATGGTCTACCTGCGTCTACCTGGGTTTAGCGCTCGGCCTGATCCGTCGGCATGATGTTCATCGTGTCGATGTTCACGTGCTTCGGCAGCGACGCCACCCAGCGGATCGCCTCCGCGATGTCCTCAGCGGTGAGATTGAGTTTGCCCTCGTAGACCGCCGCGGCACGTTCGGTATCGCCGCCGAAGCGGTTGATGGAGAAGTCCGTTTTCACCCGGCCTGGGTCGATTTCGGTGATGCGGATGGGGGTGGACTGCTCTTCACGTCGAAAAGCACGTGTGATGGCGCGCAACCCGAACTTGGCGGCGTTGTAGCCGCTGCCGCCCGGGTACGCGTCCCACCCGGCGATGGAGCCGACGTTGACCACCAGCCCCTCCGCCGCCACGAGCTGCGGGTACAGCGCCTTGATCATGCGCATCGTGCCCATGACGTTGGTCTGATACATCCAGTCCCAATCCTCCGGGTTGGCATCACGCAGGAAGTCCAGGCCGCGCGCGCCGCCCGCATTGTTGACCAGCAGGTCCACGCGGTCCAGCCGGGCCGCGAGCTCGTCGACGCTGGCCTGATCCGTCACGTCCAACCCCACACCCACGCCACCGATTTCGGCAGCGATGCGCTCACACTCCTCAGCGCGGCGGGCAGCAACGTAAACGGTCCAGCCGTCGGCGGCCAGCGCGCGGGCCGTGGCCTCCCCAATACCGGCGGAACCACCGGTGACTACTGCGATCTTGTTCTCAGCCATGCAGCTGAGTCTATCCCCCGGCCGCTAGCTTGCTTTCTCCTCATCGATGAAGTCGTCTACGTCGACCTTGTCGGCATACAGGTCCCACAGCGTCTCCTCCGCCCAATCGAGGGCCTCCTCCGGCGTCATGGCCCTGTGGTGGTCCAGTTTGAACACCCCGAAACGCGGCCGGTCGAGCCCTTCCAGCGCCGCCTGCGCATCCCCACGCTGGATCTTGCTGAGGAATTTGCCCATCTCCCGCGCGATCTGCCGGCGCTGTTGCCGCGACAAGCGCGGTAGGAATGGGTTTGGATCCCCCAATGTGCGTCCGGTTAGACGCCCATTTTCCTCGTCGTAGGTGCACACGATCAGCGGATAGTGCTCCTCCTCATTCGGCCGGTAGTCCACCGTGAACGTTTCATACATCTCCGGGTAGTACCCCAGTGACGGGAGGACGAACCCGTCCATCATCAAATCCACTGCTTGCCTCGTGTCCTCCGCCACCAGAGGCGGGTTCTCCGTCAGGGTGAGGGTGCCCACTGGGTATCCCTCTTCTATCCCGTCGAGCCCGTAGGGATCGACGGGATAGCCGTCGCGAAGCAAAGAAGCTATGTGCATGCGCTTCTCCGCAGATTCGACGAACCCATTGATGATGTCTTCGATGTGCTCAACGACCACCTCGTCGTGCTGCCACGGCGCCGCCGGATGGTCCGGATCGAGCGCGGTAATGGTTATCTCCCCCGCCTTCGAATTGAAGGCCATGACCGCCACAGGAAACGAGTAGGCGTCATCGATGTCTGGTTGGTAGTGAAATGTGTACGTGTTGATTAGCATGTTTTCCCCCTTCGTTTTTCAGCCTAAAAGCACGCGCGCGGCGAAGTAAAGGGAAAATTGTCCACTCTTGTGTGCATGTAGATTTGTCTGCGTGTCACACTTCGATCTCGCCGCCATCGGGGCGGGCCTGCCCGTTGCGGGCATGGTGGATTCGCTGCCCGCGCGTGGTCCCGTCGTGGTCGAAGCGCCGCCAGGAACAGGCAAAACAACGCTCGTGCCACCCGCGATCAGCAACCTTGTGCGCGGCACCACGCTGGTTGTCACCCCACGCCGCGTTGCGGTTCGTGCGGCTGCGCGGCGCCTTTCGCTTCTCGACGCCTCCCCCCTCGGCACCCGCATCGGCTACTCCATCCGCGGCGAACACAAAGACGGCTCGCTCGTGGAATTTCTCACCCCGGGTGTGTTGCTCAACCGGCTGCTCAAAGATCCGGAACTGACCGGCGTGGGTGCGGTGGTGATCGATGAGGTTCACGAGCGCCAACTAGACACCGACCTGGTCTTGGCCATGCTCGTGGAGGTGGCCTACCTGCGCGATGACCTCTACCTGGCCGCCATGTCCGCCACCTTGGACGCCCAAGCGTTGGCTGACCACATGGGGGCGCAAGTGGTGTCCACCGAGGCCGTGATTCACCCCCTGGAAGTGAGCTACCACCCGCACCCCGGCCGTGCGGAGGGCACGCGAGAGTTCTACGAGCACGTGGCGGAGCTAGCTGGTGGTGCGCCGTCTGCGCCGTCGGAGCGCACCCTCGTCTTCGTGCCGGGCGTGCGCGAAGTGGAGCTGGTGTGCAGCCACCTGCCCGATGCCGCGCCGTTGCACGGCCGGTTGAGCTCCCGCGAACAAGACGTCGCGCTGGATGGGGATGCCCCCGTGGTGGTGGCTACCTCGATTGCGGAGTCCTCCATCACCGTCCCGGGCGTCCGCCGCGTGGTGGATGCTGGTCTCTCCCGCGTTCCCCGGCGCGATGCCAGCCGCGCCATGACGGGACTGGTCACCGTCTCCGCTGCCACGACCAGTGCGGACCAGCGCGCCGGGCGTGCTGGCCGCCTGGGACCTGGCACGGTGCTGCGCGCGTATTCCCAGTCGGACTACCAACACTTCGCCGCCGATATCGCCCCGGAGATCACCACCGCGGATCTCACCACCGCGGCGCTGACGATGGCGGCGTGGGGGTCCCCAGACCTGCCACTGCTCACCCCGCCGCCGGCTGCAGCGTTGGACGCGGCGCACGCCACTCTCCGCGCGCTGGGGGCGCTCGATGACAGCAACACCATCACCTCCCACGGCCGCCGCCTAGCCGCCATGCCGATGGACCCCCGCCTAGGCACCGCGTTGCTGCGCTATGGCTCCGGTGCGGCACCCACCGTTGCCGCACTCACAGAGGGGCTCAGCGGGGATCTCAGCCGGGCACGGGCGCCAAAGAAAGTGACGGAAAGGTTGGCGCGGCTCGTGGATACTTCCGCACCCGTCCCCGCCGGCGACGTCGTGGCCACCGCCTTTCCCGAATGGGTAGCCAAGCAACTGGATGGGCGCGAATACCTCCTTGCCAGCGGCACCCGCGCCACCTTGGACAGCAGCATCACACCCACCGAATGGATCGCCGCCGCCGAAGTCCAACTCACCCGCAGCGGTGCCATCATCCGCGCTGCCGCACCCACCGATCTGCCCACGGACCGCATCGAAGAAAAGACAACAGCCTCACTCGTTGACGGCAAAGTTCGCGCCCGCCGCACCACCGCCATCGGTGCTATCGAACTGACCTCCACGCCCGTCACCCTCAACCCCGCCGACGCCGCCGAAGCACTGGCGGGCATCACCTTCGACCAATTCCCACTCACCGAGAAAGCCCAGGCTCTCAAACACCGCCTTGACTTCCTCCACGCCCAACACGGCGAGCCCTGGCCTGATGTCACCCAGGGCGACTACACCCCCGAAATCCAACAACTAGCCAACGGCACGCCACTCAAGAGCCTGGACATGCACGCCGCCCTCATGCGCCAACTCCCCTGGCCCGAAGCAGCCCGAATGGACGAACTCGCCCCCGAAAAACTCGCGGTGCCCTCCGGCTCCCACGCACGCATCGACTACTCCACTGGGCGGCCCGTCGTCCGGGTGAAGTTGCAGGAGTGTTTTGGGATGGTGGGGGGTGCGTCGATAAGCAATGTACCTGTACTTTTCCACCTCCTCTCCCCCGCTGGGCGCGAACTCGCGGTGACCGACGACCTGGCCAGCTTCTGGAACGGCCCCTACCACGATGTGCGCAAAGAAATGCGCGGCCGCTACCCCAAACACCCCTGGCCCGAAGACCCCTGGACCGCGCAGGCCACCGCGCGCACCAAGAACCGGATGTGAATGTTAGGCCGACTCCAACGGCGCAATGTCATTGATGCTGTCACCCAACACCTTTCGACCCACGCGCAGGTCATAGTTGGACTGCAGATTCATCCAAAACGCCTCAGTCGTACTAAAGAACCGAGCCAGACGAATAGCTAAGTCTGCATCCAGGCCGCGACGCTCCTTCACAAGATCATCCACGACCTCGGCAGGAACATGAATGGCCTCCGCGAGTGCCTGGCCCGACAGTTCAAACCCATCCAAGAACTCGAGCCGGAGCACCTCCCCCGGATGGACCGGATCAATGAAGTCAGTGGTAGTCAGCGAGTTCAACATTCTCTGCTCCTTTGTCCTTCAACATCATCACATACTCACCCCCAGTTTGTTGCCAGGCTTTTATAAAAATTGGTGGCCACCCAGTATGTTTATGCGGTATGACAAACGCCCACAGCGCCCCCAGCACCCCAAGTGCTGCGAGCCGCGCGAACACAGTGACCATCTGGACACTGGTTTCCCTGATCATCGGTTCCACCGTCGGCTCCGGCATCTTCGCCCTGCCGCAGAACATTGCGTCGGTGGCCAGCCCCGGCGCGATGCTCATCGGCTGGGTTATCGCCGGTGTGGGCATGCTGTCCATCGCGTTCGTGTTCCAAATCCTGGCGCGACGCAAGCCGAACCTGGATTCCGGCGTGTACTCCTACGTGCGTGCGGGGTTGGGCGATTTCATCGGGTTCACCGCCGGCTGGGGCTACTGGCTGGGCTCCGTCATGGCGCAGGTGGGCTACGCCACCTTGTTCTTCGGTACTGCGGGGCACTACCTGCCCTTTTTCAATGAGGAGAACCCGTGGGTCGTGGCCCTAGCGGTGTCGGCGCTCACCTGGGGTATCTTCTTCGCACTCACCCGCGGAGTGAAGCAAGCGGCGGCGATGAACCTGGTCACCACGATTGCGAAGCTGGTGCCCATCCTCGCGTTCATCGTGCTCATCGCCTTCGTGGGCTTCAGCTGGGACAAGTTCACCCTGGACTTCTGGGGCGCGGACTCGGGCATCCCGCTACGCGAGCAAATCCAGGGCATCATGCTGTTCACGGTGTGGGTGTTCATTGGTATTGAGGGCGCTTCCGTGTACTCCAAACAGGCACGTTCGCGTAAGGACATCGGCCGCGCCACAGTCATCGGTTTCCTGTCGGTGCTCGCACTGCTCGTTGCCGTATCGACGCTTTCCTACGGTGTGCTCACCCGCGAGGAGCTCGCCGCCCTGCCGTCCAACTCCATGGGCGCCGTACTGGAAGCCGCCGTTGGCCCGTGGGGTGGTGCGCTGATCTCCATCGGTCTATGCCTGTCCGTGCTGGGTGCGTACATCTCCTGGCAAATGCTGTGCGCAGAGCCAATCGTCATGATGGCCACCGACAATCTGCTGCCCAACAAACTCGCCCAGACCAACACCAACGGCGCACCGTTCATGGCCCAACTGCTGTCCACCAGCGTGGTCCAGTTTTTCGTCATCGTCTTCTTCGCCAACGAGACGTCCTACAACGCCATGGTGCAGCTGGCCACCATCATGTACCTGTTGCCGTACATCTTCTCATCGCTGTACCTCGTGCTCCTCGCCGTCCGCGGCAAGGGCCTCTCACACCCCCACGCCGGCACGCTTTTCGACGACTCCGGCCCCACCATCTCCACCCCCGACAACCGCCGCCACCTGGTCATCGGCATCATCGGCTTCATCTACTCCCTGTGGCTCATCTACGCGGCGGACCTGGTGTACGTCCTCTTCGGCGCTTTGGCTGTGATCCCGGGCCTCATCGCCTACGTGTGGACCCGCCTGGCGCAGCGCGAAAAGCCCTTCAACACCTTCGAATGGGTCGTAGTCCTCGTGGTCGTGGTGGGCGCGATCTTTGCCATCGTGAGTCTGCTGAACGGATCGTTGGTGCTCGATTAAAGATCGAGCACCAGGTAGACCGTCAGCACGACCACCAGGGTGAGCATGGCGTAGCGCACCAGTTTCGCCCCGCCACCGAGCACCGTCCGGGCGCCGATCTGCGCGCCCACAATATTGGCTGCTGCCAGCGACAATGCCAGCACCCAATCAACGTATCCCGCCGCGATGAACACGCCCAAGGCGCCGAGGTTCGTCGCAGTGTTCACCACCTTTGCCATGGCAGCAGACTGCAGGAAGTTCTGCGCAAACAACGCCGTGAAGCCCATGATGAGGAACATGCCCGTGCCCGGGCCGAAGGCGCCGTCGTAGAAACCCACCGCTGCCGCCAGGCACACACCACCTGCCAGCCGGGCGCGGGTGACCACAGGCTCAGACTCACCCGTGCCGAACTCCGGTTTAAACGCCACAAAGATCCCCACGGCCACGAGGAGGGTGAGGATGAGGGGGCGGATAAGGGCGTCGCTAATAAGCGAAGCGACGAGCGCACCACCCGCCGACAACCCACCCGCGATGAGCGCATAAACCCAGGTGCGACGGGGCACGCCCACACGGCGGACCATCGTGAAGGCTGCCGACGCCGTGCCGGACACCGACACCACCTTATTCGTGGCCAACACCGCCGCACCCGGCAACGGCGTGCCCGCCATGAGCACCGGAATGAGGATGAGGCCCCCGCCCCCAATCACCGCATCCACCCAACCGGCAAGCGCGGCGGCAGCGAGCAATAGGGCGATCATGCACGCCCACGCTACTATGCCAAGCGTGGAACAACGCAGCAGGTGGATGATCGTGGCACCCGTGTCGGTGCTGCTGGGGTACGCGCTGACGCTTCTCCACGTGCCGGCGGCGTGGATTCTCGGCGCGATCATCGTCTCCGGCGCCTCCGCCCTGGGCACCGGGCGGGAACTGAAACTCAACGCCACCTTCTACCAGTTCTGCCGCGGCATCATCGGGGTCATCGCGGCACTGCCCCTGGCGGGGGTGCCCGTGCAGGAACTCGCACGCTACCTCGTGCCGGGGCTCGTGTCGGCTGCCGTGATCGTGGGCATCGGGTTCGTTGGCGGGCTGCTGCTGGCCGGTTACTCCACCAAACACGGCGAAGGCGTCAACCGCGAAACCGGTGTGCTCTCGATGCTCTCCGGCGGGGCGTCCATCATGATGGCGCTGGCCAGCGAACTCGGCGCCAACATGCGCTACGTGGCGCTCACCCAATACCTACGGCTGCTGGCGGTATCCATGACGCTGCCCCTCGTCGCATCCTTCCTCCCCGCGCCGGGCGACAACCACGCCGCGGGCATTGAAGTGACCTGGTGGATGTGGCTGCTCGTGGTGGCGGTGGCGATCATCGGGAAGCCGATTGCCTCCTGGTGCCACATCCCGGTACCGGCGGTGTTTGGGCCACTGATCCTCACGGCGATCATCGCCAGCCTCCTGCCTGTCCCCCTCGCCCCGCCAGAACCGCTGGCCGTGGTGGCGTTCATGTCCATCGGCTGGGCCTGCGGTGGGGGGCTCAGCGTGCCTGCTTTGAAGCACTTTGCCAGCCTTTTGCCCGCCACCATCGCCTTCATCGTCGTGGTCATGGGGGCCTGCGCCGGCACCGGCTGGGTGGTGGCCAAATGGTTGGGCATCACCTACTTCGAGGGCTACCTGGCCACCAGCCCCGGCGCGATTGAAACGGTGCTGGCGCTGTCCGCCGAAGGCGGTGGGGGTCCAGCGGTGGTCGCGTTGCAGCTCATCCGCCTCATTTGCATCGTGGTGTTTGCGGCAGCCTTGCCGACGATCCTGCGGCGCATGGACAAACGCCGCGACTAGGCCTCCAGGATCTGGTGCGCCAACATGTCCATCGGCATGGACCCCAAGCGCAGGGCCTTGTCGTGGAACTCGCGCAGGGTCATGCCGCGCTCGCGGGCCTTGGAGCGCAGGTCCATCCAATCGCGGTAACCCAGGGCGTACGAGGTGGCCTGGGCGGGCCAGCCCATGTAGCGGTCGATCTCGAAGGTGAGGTTCTGCTCGTTCATCGCGGTGTTCTCGCGCAGGAAGGCCTTGGCGTAGGCGGCATCCCAGTAGCCGCTGCCGTCCGGGGTCTTCTTCTGCAGGTGCACGCCGATGTCTACGGCGACGCGGGCCATGCGCAAACGGAGGGAGTCAAGCAGGCCCATGCGGTAGGCGGGGTCGTCGAAAAGCCCGAGCTCGCCCATAAGCGCCTCGGCGTACACGGCCCAGCCTTCACCGTGCGCGGCGTTCCAGTTGATGGCGCGGCGCCACAAGTTGAGGGTGTCGCGCTGCGTCATCGCAATGCCTTGCTGCACGTGATGGCCGGGCACACCCTCATGGCAGATGCGCGCCAGCTCATGCCAGGTGTGGAACGCATCTTGCCCCTCCGGCACAGACCAGCACAGCAGACCAGGACGCGTGAGGTCCTCCGACGGCGGGGTGTACAGCATGCCGCCCGTGCCCGTCTCCTCCACGCGGCATTCCAGCGTGCGGATCTCCTCCGGCAGGGTGAACATCGTGCCGTCCAGCTTCTCAATCGCCTGGTCCGTGGTCCGCTGCATCCACTCCACCAGCGCGTGGCGGTCTGTGATCGTGTGGTTCGGGTCCGTGTCCAAGCGTTTGCAGGCGCTGCGGGGTGTGCATTCGTCGTACAGCTCGCGCGCTAAAGCTTGCTGCTTATCCACGACCCCCCTCAACTCCTCCAACGCCCACTCATACGCATCATCCAAATCCACCGAGCGGCCGAGGAAGAACTCTGCAAACAGCTCGTAGCGCTCCCTTCCTACCGCATCCTCGTGGTGGGCCAGCGGCGCGAGCTCCGTGGAGAGCCAATCCGCCATCTCACTAAACGCGTCCTTGGCCTGGGCAACTGCGTCTGCGTCGGGGGCAAGGCCAAGGGTTTCCAGGACGGAGCCGTCCTCTCCCAACGCCTCACACTGGCGGATCACCGCGTCAATCTGGCGCTGCGTAGCCACATCACCATGGCTGGCTGCCTCCGCCAAAGACTCCCGGTAGCCCGCCAACGATGTCCGCACCGCAAACAAGCGAGACGTGAGATTATCCAGGTCCTCCTGCGTCTCCTTCGGCATCACCATCAAACAGTTGCGAATCACCTGCACCGGGGATGTCACATTATTGAGCATCCGCAGATCCTCACCACTGTGGTGCAGATCCAACTCCACCGCCATCCGGTCGCGCAGGATGGCACCGGTGACGTAATCGACGGAATCAAAATCATCCTCATCATCCGACGAATCCGTCCCGTCATTCAACGCATCCACGTCCGCGATGAGATCCCTAATCCGATCCGCCAACGCGCCCCAATGCTCCGGGGAGAAATCCTGCAACTGGTCATCGTGCCCGGGGATACCCAACGTCGTAGCCACAGTAGGCGAAAGCTCCGCAAGGTCATACACAAAGTCCTCGCAGGTAGCATCAAGCAGGGACGGCTGCCGCTCCGGTGAACTCATAAAAGAAGAGTGTACCGGTCATCCCCCGCATTAGAGTGAGCCCCATGAACACACGTGCCAGCGCCCTTGATCGTGCCCGTGAACTCGTTGACCGCGCCCACCGCGTCGAAGTGTTCACCGGTGCCGGCATGAGCGCCGACTCCGGTCTAGCCACCTACCGCGACGCCGTCACCGGCATCTGGGAAAACGTCGACCCCACCGCCATGGCATCCATCGACGCCTGGGCCAAAGACCCCGACACCATGTGGGCCTGGTACCTCTGGCGCGCCCGCCTCGCCAGCCAAGCACAACCCAACGCCGGGCACCTGGCACTCGCGAAATGGGCCACGCACACCCTCCTAACCGTGACCACACAAAACATCGACAACCTCCACGAGCGTGCCGGCTCCACCGATGTGGTCCACCTGCACGGTTCGCTTTTCGCCTTCCGCTGCTCCATCTGCTCACGCCCATATAAGGGAAAGGTTGCCTTGCCGGAGGAGCCCACAGATAAGCTGCACCCCCCGCAATGCCCCCTGTGTGGCAACCTCATCCGGCCCGGCGTCGTCTGGTTCGGCGAACCCCTCCCCGCCTGCGAATGGGACGAGGCGGAGCGGCGCATGGTGGAGGCCGACCTCGTGGTCATCGTGGGCACCTCCGGAGTGGTCTACCCCGCCGCCGGACTCCCCCGCCTCGCCCACGAACAAGGCACCCCCATCATCGAGGTCACACCCATGGAAACCGACCTCACACCGCTCGCCACCGTCACTCTTGTGGACACGGCAGCGAAAGCGCTGCCCGCACTGATAGCCAACCTTGACTAGGTAGGCCGTAATATATTCACCATGACAACTCAATGGTCTGCCTTCTCGCGCCCGCACAACCCGACGGCGAAATGCCTCCACCTCGTGCGGCTCAACCAGGTGACCTCGCGCAGTGAGCTCGTCACCGCGACCGGCCTGTCACAGCCCACCGTCACCCGGGCCATCGCCGCGCTCATCGGCGCCGGATACGTCACCGAGCGCACGGATCTCACCCGCTCCCAGGGCCGCGGCCGTCCGATCATCCCCCTTGAACTCACAGACTCGCAGGCCATCCATGCGGGCATCGCCGTGGGCACTGGCTCCACCTACGCCGCGCTCTTTGACATCAAAGGCCGCACTATCCGCGACTCCGAACTGGACATCCACGTCGCCGACATGAGCCAGGATGACTTCATCCAGCACATCATGGCCGGGCTCAACCGCCTCATGGCGGACTTGGGGCGCCCGCTGGCCACGGTGGGGGTGACCACGTCCGGTAGCGTCAGCCCCGACGGCGTGGTCAATGCGCCGAACTTGGGGTGGAAGGATGCACCTTTCGGCTCCGAAATGCGGGAGCAGTTCTCCGTGCCAGTTCAGGTGACGTCGGCGGTGGCCGCGATCATCGGCTCGGAGATCCAGTCTGCGCTGACGGTGGATGGCACGCCGATGATGGCCTTGTTCGCAGACGACTCAATCGGTGCCGCCGTCACCCAGGACAAGGGAGTGCTGCCCATCGCCGTGGATCGGCCAGATCTGACTACCCGTGGGGTACTCGGCGGCCAGACGTTGGTGGATGCGGTGAGGGTGGCGGAGGGGGATGCGTCGTTACGCAAGAAGCTTGATGCGCGCGCACAGCAACTTGGCGCACTCGCCGCAGGTCTCATGAAAGAGCACTCCACTCCCGCGCTGGTTATCGCAGGCTCCGCGCTTATCGACGACCCCTTGGCCCCCTCCCTCTTCGCCCGCGCCGTCCGCTCCGCCCTGCCGGAGGCATCCCTACGGATGATTCCCACGCACCGCGAAATGGTGCGCGATATTGCCCGCGCAGTGGCCCTAGACCTGGTACTCCGCGAGCCCCTCACGGTGACGGCGCCCTAAAGCCACATACTTCGCTGCGTGAGTGATCAGCCCGGCGCGCTCGTCTGCGCTGACGTCGCGGCGAATCTTGGCGGGGACACCGGCGGCGAGGGAGGCGTCCGGGATCTCCTGGCCCTCAAGGACCACCGCCCCACCCCCAATAATGCAGCCGGCACCAATCGTGGAGTACGCGAGAACGGTCGCGCCCATGCCGATGAGGGTGCCGTTGCCAATGCGCTCCCCGTGGACCATGGCAAGGTGGCCGATGGTCACGTCCTCCCCGATCACGTTCTCCGTGTCCGTTTGAACGTGGATGACGCTCCCGTCCTGGACATTGGTGCGGGCACCGATGTGGATGGCGCCAACATCACCACGGATGACCACGCCAGGAAAGATCGCGGCGTCTGGGCCGATGGTGACGTTGCCGATGATCGTAGCTTCCTTCGCCACAAACGCCGTCGGGTGAATAACCGGGTGTGCGCCTTCAAAGCTATAGAGCATGCGCCCTAGCGTAGTGGCTCGCCAGGCACCGGTTCAGCACTTTGGGAAGAGCTCTTAGCGTCGCTTGTGATGTCGCTATCGGAGTCGCTTATGGCGGCGCCTTTGGCGGCAAGGTGGGCGAAGACCTTTGCGTAGAGGATGTACCCGATGATCAGCGCCAGCCCCGCAAACACGTACAGGGCAGCGCGCGGTTTACCCACGATGGGTTCAATGTTCGTGGCCGCGAACGGCACCATCACGAGGAACAAGACCAGGCAGGACACCAGCCCTGCGAGCTGCGCCGGCATGACACGCGCTGCAGCTTGATTCACCCCGACGAGGATGGCCACGCCCAAAGGCAGAATCCATACCCAGTGGTGGTACCAGGAAAATGGTGAAACAAGGCACGCCCCCAACCCCACCAGGCCAACAGCGATAGGCAGGTTATCGCGCTGCACCGCCAGCCATGCGGCCCACACCACCAGCGCCACAGTGACAAGGGCTAACGCCAGCCACACCGCGCCGGACTCGATGCCAAAGTCGCGCACCAGCACCGACTTGATGGACTGCGCCCCCGGATTCGAGTGGTCACCGACGCGGTCGGAGGAGAACATGGCGTCTGTCCAGAAGGCCTTCGCGTCCGGCACTGCGACGAAACCGACGGCGACGGTGACAAGGAACGTGACAAAACTCCCGAAAGCCGCCGCCCAGCGCCGCTGCACCAAAAACAGCAATCCGAAAAACGCCGGCGTCAGCTTAATCCCAGCGGCCAAACCTACCCCGACACCAGGCAGCCGGTACCTACTCGGCAGGAAATCCAAGCACACCAACAGCATGAGCAGGATGTTCACCTGGCCCCAGAACAAGGTGGCGTGCATCGGCTCCGTACCCAAGAGGAAGAAAGCAGCCAAAGCGGGGAGGATGATTGCGAACGCCGGCGTCATCTTCACCCCCAGTCGCGCGAAGCACAACCACAAAACCACCAGGGTGCACACAATCGACATGGTGTGCCACAGCACCGTCACCACAATGTCGTCGAGCACGCCCAGCCACGAGAACAACAGCCCTGAAAACGGCGGGTAGGTAAACGGCAGGTCAAAAATAATGTTCCCGCTGTAGAGTGCCTCCCCCGTGATGACACGCTCCCCGCCCCGCAGGTAGATCCACAGGTCAAGGGGAATGTCGGTCTTGAACACGCTGTTGTACTCGGCAAAATTCGCCCAGTACCGGTACACAATCACCCCGCAGGCAACAAGCAGCACGCACGCCACCGTTGCCTGTCCCGCGATTTGTTTTACACTGCGCTTCTCACCGGTTCTCACAGTGGAAAACATACCCGGTGGGAAGGGGAAACGTCGGTAAGCTCAGCGGAACGGGACCTCTCCTTGTGTCCGACGTAACTTACGTGTCCGCAATCGCTCCGGATTTTTAGCCAACCGTTCCATCGTCCGCACGGCACACATGACGTGTGCCTCCTTCGAGTTGGAGTAGAAGGCCTGGGCCGCGGCCGGCAACTTCGGCACCGCATGCAGGGGCAGATCCGACACCGCCAACAACGTCCCATACGGCACCCGGTAGCGGTAGCCATTCGCGGCGATGGTGGAAGACTCCATGTCCACCGCCACCGCCGTCGATCCCCGCAGCCACGCCCACAGGTCCCGTGGGGTCTGCCACTCCCAGTTGCGGTCATCCGTGGACAGCACCGTGCCGGTGCGCATGAGGGCCTGCTCCTCATCCCCGTAGATCCGCTTCACGGCCTTCTCTAGTGTCCGCTGAATCTCCGGGATCGCCGGAATGGGCAGCTCGCGTTCAATGTGGTTGTTCAGCACGTGGTCGCGCCGCTCATAGGCGTTGCCCAGGATGAGGTCCCCGATCCGCATGCGGGCGTCCAGGCCGGCGCAGTGCCCGATCATGATCCAGCACTCGGGGCGGAGCACCGCCAAACAGTCCGTGATGGTCTTCGCATTCGACGGCCCCACACCAATGTTGATCATGGTGACGCCGGAATTATTCTCCGCCACCAGGTCGTAGCGCGGCATTTGGTAGCTCGAGGTCACGTCAGCAGCCACCGCATCAACGTCCAAAACGTCGGCGGGGGTGATACGGCGGCCGTTTGGCAGGAGCAGGGCGGTGTACCGGGTGCCCTCTCGCGCGAGTTCGTTCAGGCCGAAGCGCACGAATTCGCGGGTGTGCATGTCGTAGTTGGTGAACAGGATGTAGCGCTGCACGGACTCCACGTCGATGCCGGTGTAATGCTCGATGCGTTCGCAGGCGATGTCGAAGCGTTGGGGGCCGAAGTGGAAGAGGGGTTTTTCGGGGCTGTGGAAGGCGTCCCAGTCGCCGTCGATGATGGCATCGTGGACGTCGTCAAGCGTGGGGCGTGGGATGTCGGTGCGGCGCGCTTCGCTGACGGGGCCGTGGCCGCGGATGTATTCCGGCGGGATGCCTACGTCGGAGTAACCGACGGAAATCTCGCATGGATAGTTGGCGGCCAGGCATTCGAGCTGGTGGCGCAGGTACGCCTCCATCATGTCGGGCCGGGAGATCACCGCGGAGTAGGTTCCGGCCTCATCGACGTAGCCGAAAGGTTGGGAGCGGTCGATCGGCCGCCACTGGGTGATGCGCACCGCGATTTTCGGGTAGAGCACCTCGTTGTAGCGCGCATAGTCGCCGGTGGCAACGCATTCACGCGCGCGCTCGCAGGACGTCGCATACAGCTCTTTTAGCTTATCGACGGCCTCACCAACACCACCCACTACATCCAACTGCCCCATGTCCCCCCACCCTATAAGATCCTCGGTGTGAATAAACGGTGTGCGGCGCTGGCGTGCGCGTTCATTGCGGTTGGGGTGACTGTGAGTGGCTGCTCATATTTGGCGGGGCCATCAATGCCTGATGTGGGGCCAGTAGTGGCTCTCTCTGATGGGCCACACCTAGATCTGAGTGATCTGGATGAGAACGTGGCCGAGATTGAGGAGCAGCTGGATGTCCAGGTGGGCGTGGCCGTTTTTGATGGGACGCAGGATATAACTGCTGGTTCAGTGGGGGTCATGCCGGCCTGGTCCACCATCAAGGTGCCCATTGCGCTGGTGGCGCAAAAACACTGCTCGTACGGGGAAAAAGCGTTAGAGAAGCTCACGGAGGCGGCCATCGAATGGTCGGATAATGATGCCACCGACCAACTGTGGGGCTGCCTTGGGTCGGCTGCGGATGCGAGCCGGCTGGTGTCGGAGGAAATAGCTAAGAGTGGTGTGACGGTGAAGCCTCAGCCCGCGTGGGGCACCACGGCATGGACGTTGCCTGGTCAGGCACGGTATGGGTACCAGTTGGCGGCGGTGCCGGAGGATAACCCGGTGATCGTCGATATGCATAAAATTGTGGACGAACATCGCTACGGCCTCGGCCAACTCGATAATGTGCCATTCAAAGGTGGCTGGTCCGACGCCGACGACGGATCATGGCACACCCGCCAATTCGGCTTCACCACAATTGATGAGACCACGTACGGCATCGCCATCGCCGCCCGATCCCTCGACGGCTCCGAGGAAGACTGCCAAGAGGCACTCACCCAGGTCGCCGACTATCTCAAGGAGGCAAAGGTTGACTGAACAAACCACCATTGATCTGCTGCGCCAACTCATCCGCAACGCCTGCGTCAACGACCTCACCGCAGACTCCGGCCAGGAGGTACGCAACGCTGAGACCCTAGAGGAGTTCTTCGCCGGCACCGACGTGAAAGTGCAGCGCTTTGAGCCGCACCCCGGTCGCGTTTCCGTTGCGTTCACCGTCGAAGGGACGGCCCCCGAGGCGGAACCGTTGACGTTGTTGGGGCATACGGATGTGGTACCCGTCGATAAGCCAAAATGGACGAAGGACCCCTTCGGCGCGGAGATTGAGAACGGACGAATCTACGGGCGTGGCGCAATGGACATGCTGTTCATTACCGCGGCGATGGCCACGGTGACGCGCGAGGTGGCCCAGGCCGCGCAACGCCCGCGCGGCACGCTGACCTTCGTGGGGTGTGCTGATGAGGAAGCCCGCGGTGGGCTCGGCGCCGGTTGGATCGCGGAGCACGAACCCGATGCTTTTAGCTGGCGCAACTGTCTCTCCGAGACCTCTGGGTCCCACCTGCCGGATGCGCTCGTTGTCGTCGTGGGTGAAAAGGGGGCGGCGCAGCGGCGCATCACCATCCACGGCGATGCCGGCCACGGGTCTGCGCCATATGGGCGGGAACTCACGGTGGGGCTGGTGGGCGAAGTTGCGCGTCGACTGGCCAGCATTGAGCCCCCTGTTGTCGCCGATGACCTGTGGCAAGGCTACGTCCGCGCCTTCCGCTTCGACCCCTCGACGGAACAGCAGCTGCTGCGCGGGGAGAACTATGAGGCGCTTGGGCCTCTTGCCCGCTACTCCCACGCCATGAGCCATCTCACCGTGGCGCCGACTGTGATCCGCGCCGGTGGGGCCATCAACGTGCTGCCGTCGAATGCGTACGTGGAGCTGGACATTCGTCCGCTACCTGGGCAGACGCAGGAAGATGTCGACGAAGTTCTGCGGGAAGCGCTCGGCGATCTGGCGGAACGGGTGGAGATCGAGCACCTGATCACCGAAGACGCCACTGTATCCCCCGCCTCCGGGCCACTATATGAAGCGATCGTGGAGACCTTCGGGGAATTCTTCCCCGGCGTGCCCGTGGTGCCAACGATCGCTGCAGGTGGCTCCGACCTCCGCTTCGGCCGCCGCAAAGGTGGGGTGGGCTACGGGTTTGCCCTGCACGCTGCCGGGCGCGGACTCGGTGAGGTGCTGGACCAACTGCACTCGCATGACGAGTACGTCGACATCGAAGACGTCGAGTTGACCACCAAGGCGTACCGGTCTTTGGTGCAAAAGTTCGTGTTCTAGGGCCAAAGTTTTCTTCCGAACCCCCTCCCCGTCATGACGGAAGTGCATTATCTTGGGGGACTATGACAACGCGCCTGCACAACGATTCTGACACGACCATCACCATCACGAATCCTGCCGACGGCACCATCGTCGGCACCACGAACTACTACGGCGCCGAAACCGCCACGCAGATCGTCGAGCGTGCCCGCGCCAAGCAACCCGAATGGGCCGCCACCCCCGTCAAAGAGCGCAAAAAGATCATGCTGCGCTACCACGACCTGGTGCTCAAGCACCAGAATGAGCTGCTGGACATCATCCAGGACGAGAACGGCAAAAACCGTCGCGCCGCCTTCGAAGAGGTGCTTGACAATGCGTTGACCGCCCGCCACTACGCCTACCGTGCTGAGAAGCTCCTGTCGCCGGACCGTGCGAAGGTGGCGTTGCCGATTGCAACGAAGACCCAGGTCCAACACTCCCCCATTGGTGTCGTGGGCATCATCGCTCCGTGGAACTACCCGCTGGTGCTGGCTATTTCCGACGCTATCCCGGCGATCCTCGCCGGCAACACCGTCGTGCTGAAACCGGACTCCAACACCCCGATGACCTCCCTGCGCGCCGCGGAACTGCTCGCCGAGGCAGGCCTACCCAAGGATGTCCTCACCGTCGTTCCCGGCTCTGGCCGTGAGGTGGGCCAAGCGCTCGTGGAGCAAGTCGATTACCTTATGTTCACCGGCTCCTCCGCCACCGGTGCCAAGCTCGCCGCCCAGGCTGGTGAGCGCCTCATCGGCTTCTCGGGTGAGTTGGGCGGGAAGAATCCGTTGATTGTGACGGCGGATGTGGACGTGGATAAGGCTGTGTCTGGTGTGCGCCATGCCTGCTTCTCCAACACGGGCCAGCTGTGCATCTCCATTGAGCGCATGTACGTCCACCGTGACGTGGCGGATCAGTTCATCCCGGCGTTTGTGCGGTGCGTGGAAAAAATGAAGATCGGCGCCGGCCACGACTGGGACATCGACATGGGCTCCCTCATCTCCTCGGAACACGCGGACACCGTCGCCGAATTCGTCGAGGATGCCGTAGCCAAGGGTGCCACCGTAGCCACGGGCGGCAAGCGCCTGACCAACATCGGGCCGAACTTCTACGCCCCGACCGTGCTTTTGAACGTGCCGGAGGACGCGCGGCTGTACCGGGAGGAAGTATTTGGACCGGTGGTGTACATCGAGATCGTCGATTCGCATGAAGATGCCATCGCGAAAGCCAACGACACCGAGTACGGCCTCAACGCCTCCATCTTTGGCAAGAGCGCTACCGCGCAGGAGATCGCCCGCCATCTGGAGGCCGGCACCGTGAACATCAACGAGGGTTACTCCGCCGGCTGGTCCTCCATCGGCGCCCCCATGGGTGGCTGGAAGCGTTCCGGCGTAGGCCGCCGCCACGGCGACGGGGGCCTGCTCAAGTACACCGAGTCCCGCACCGTCGCCGAGCAGCGCATTGTGCCCATCGGTGGGCCGGAGGGCATGGCACCCGAAAAATGGGCAGACCTACTCACGGCCGCACTGAAATACGGCCGTGACATCCTGCGCTAGGCGGAGGGCGCCGCTCTAAGGGGCATCCAAAAAAGAGCATGCCGAAAAGTCCAGCTGTTGCTGGCTTTCGGCATGAGGTGGTGGGTTATCTGCCGTCTACCTGCCGTAGAGGAGCGTCATCGCTCCGTA
>NZ_JRNG01000016.1:0-31497 GCF_000759055.1 Corynebacterium tuscaniense DNF00037
GGGGTGGACGGTATTAGGCACCAGGTACCCCCGTGGTGATCTCCACATCGGTGCGCCCCGGATATTCTCCAGCCGGCCGCGGTGGGGTTTGGTGGGGTCATCGTCGTTGGTTCTGTTGTGGTACCTGCACAGCATGGCCAGGTTGTTCATGTTGGTCATTCCACCTTGTGACCATGCTTTGATGTGGTGGACCTCGCAGTTATCTGCCGCGTGCCGGCAGTCTGGTACTGGACACGTCGGCATGGTGGCCCGGGCTAGGTCGCGTTGCTTCTGATTGGCGAAGCGTTGGGTGTCATACAGATTCACCGGTCCTTCTTGTGGGTGGAACATCGCTACTTCGAGGATGTCCCCAAAATTCTGGGCCAGGAACTCCGCCCCAGTCATCGTGGTGCCGTCAGTCAGCCCCAGGATGACATCATCGCCCGCACCACTCATGATCTTGATCTGCTCATCCAGTGGGATGAGGACCAGCGGACGTGGCGCAGCAGGAGCAATACCGGATGGGGTCTCGCCCTCGTCGGGGCGTAGTCCCAGGATGGCCATGAGCTTTTCGTACATTTGGGGGCCAGCAGGACCATCGCCTAGGTTTTGGCGTGCTGCGAACTCAAGGACTGCAGCATCTTCTTCCAGGGCTGTGATGATGATGGGGCGCCGTTTCTTATTCGAGCGACCAAACCCCACGGTGGGTTCTGGGGCAGGCTTGTCCACCTCGGGCACGATGTTTTTTGAACGGCGCTGAAGCGTCGCATAATCCCCCGGAACAGACAGCAGGGCAAGACGCAGCCGCCACTTCTCGGCGGGGTCCTTAATGGAGGAGAGTCTGGATTCGATGTAGACCAGTTGATCCATCGACTTCCGGGTCGAGCGCGCGATCTTGATGGCGTTGGCTTGTTTGCGGGTGAACTTCGTCGACCCGTAGTAGACCTTGTGGACTTTGGCCCATTCACGCATCAGAGCGGGTTTGCAGCCAAGGCTGATGAGCTCCTGGGCATCAAAGGATGCCAGGGTCTCAATGGGGTTGGTTAACCCCGCTACTGAAGCTGCAAAAGAAGTCATGCCATGGACGCTAAACGCAAATGCAACAACGCGCGAAAAGGGCCTGAAAATCCTGTGGATAACCGGAAAAACTATCCACAGGGTCCGCACACTGAAGCGCGCGCAGGAGGCCGAAGGCCAGCACAAACAGCCCGGTTCCACGAAAACCGAAAAAAGATTTAAACACTTAGCGCGGAATCAACCGGTTGGTCGATGTTGGGGGTTCGGAGGCGGGCATACATTCGGGGTTGTCGAAAGGAAAACTATGAGCACCACCCAAACAACCAACCCCGGCCGGTGGATGGCTCTGACGGTTTTGGCCGCCGGGCTGTCCCTGATTGTGCTCGACGGAACGATCGTAGGCGTCGCTTTGCCGACGATGATTTCCGCCCTTCATCTCACCCTCACTGACGCCCAGTGGGTTAATGCTATTTATAACGTTATTTTCGCGGCTCTCCTGTTGGGGTCGGGGCGGCTGGGTGACCGTATTGGGCGGCGCACCACGTTCATCGCGGGTGTGGTTCTGTTCGTTGCCGGCTCTCTCCTGGCGGCAACCGCGGCAGGGGCGGGTAGCCTCATCGCGTCACGCGCGGTGCAGGGTATCGGTGGGGCGTTGGTGTTGCCGGCGACGTTGTCGTCGGTAAATTCGCTCTTCCACGGCAAGGATCGCGCGGCGGCGTTCGGCGTGTGGGGCGCGGTGATGAGTGGCATGGCAGCACTTGGCCCTCTACTGGGTGGTGTGCTGACGGAGTATGTGTCGTGGCGCTGGATCTTCTGGGTGAACTTACCACTAGGCCTGCTGGTTATCGCGGGCATTATCGCGTGGGTGCCGCAGACGCACGGCAAGCAGTACTCGCGCGGGGTAGACGTGGACGGGCTGCTTACCTCCGCAATCGGCTTCGGCTTGGTGGTGTTCGGCCTCATCGAAGCAAGCGCGCTCGGCTGGTGGGAGAAGAAGGCGACGCTCCACCTGGGTCCGTGGGAGTGGCCGGCAAGCTGGACCATTTCCCCAGTGCCGTTCGCGATCGGAATCGGGCTCATCTTCATCGGCCTGTTCCTCCGCTGGGAACTCCACCGTGCCCGCAACGGCCGCGATGCGCTGTTGGATCTGAGCCTGTTCAAGGTAGGTACCTTCTCCTGGGGTAACCTCACGGCGGCGACGGTGGCTATCGGCGAGTTTTCCCTCATGTTCGTGTTGCCGTTGTTCCTGGTGAACTCCATGGGGCTGTCCACCCTCACCACCGGTGTTGTGTTGGCGGGGATGGCGTTGGGGGCGTTTGCGTCGGGGGCGCAGGCACGCCATGTGGCGGCGCGGCTGACGGCACCGGGTGTGGTGGTGCTGGGCTTGAGCTTGGAGGTCATCGGGGTGGTGCTGCTGGCGTGGGTGGTGGCGGCGCAGGCGTCGATTTGGCTGGTTGTGGCTACGCTCGTGGTGTACGGCGTGGGGCTGGGGCTTGCGTCGGCGCAGCTCACGTCGACGGTGCTGGGCGACATCCCGGAGGAGCTTTCGGGCGCGGGTTCGGCTACTCAGTCGACGGTGCGCCAGTTGGGTTCGGCGTTCGGTGCGGCGATCGCGGGCTCGGCGCTGGGGGTGGCTATGTCGCATACGATCCCGGCGACGGGTGTGCCGGCGGAGTTGGCGCAGGCTACGGAGTCGTCGGCAGGTTCGGCGATCACGGCGCTGCGCGAGACGGCTGAAGCGAGCGCTGAGGTCATCCGCAGCTTGGAGGCTGGTTTCGCCCAGTCGGCGGCGTGGTCGATCGGCTTTTCGGCGCTGTTTCTGGTGCTTGGCCTGGTGGGCTCGTTTATGGTTCTGCGGGCATCGCGTAGATAGTCTCGCCCTCACTGCTCACTCGCACGCCAGGCGCAGGTTGGAGCCAGGCTTCAACGAGTAGCTTTTCCGCGCCATCGGTCACCTCATACCGAATCGTCTCATTTGTCTTGTCCAGGACTTCGACTGTGGCCCGGGTGAGCCACGGGTGGCGGCGGCGCAGACCGATGAGGGCTTGGTGCTCGCGGGAGATCCAGGCACCAAGGTCAGAGAGTTCTTCCGGGGTTGCGGGCAGAGGTGGGCGGACCGGGTCGTCCGCGTGGAAGCCTTCCCCGCGCATAGCCTGAAAGCCCTGTTCATCGCCGTAGTAGATGCTGGGCATACCAGGCAATGTCATGAGGAAAGCCAAGGCCAGGATCGCTTTTTCGGGGCCGACTTTGGCGGCGATGCGGTCCACGTCGTGGTTGCCTATGAAGGTGTTGGGGACCATCGCTTCGCAGATGGCGGCGTGGCGGGTGAGGGAGTGGTCGAGCTCCCAAAAGTTTTCGTCGAAAAGCGAGCTCCAGATGGCTTTCCAGAGCTCGTATTGTGTGACGGAATCGAGGGTGCCGTCGGCGGCGATTTGGACGTAATCGCCGTGGATGACCTCGCCGAGGAAGATCGCGTCGGGGTAGTCGGCGCGGACGCGGCCCAGGACTTCGGCCCAGAATGCGGGCGGGACGGAGTAGGCGACGTCGAGACGCCAACCGGCGATGCCGCGCGCGAGCCAGAACTTCATGATGTCGGTGACCAGCTCTTTCACGCGCTCGTCGTCGTGATGGAGCGTTGCTAGATCCTCGTGGCCCTCCCAGTTGGTGCTGCCTGCGAGGCCTTCGGCAACAAGCGGGTGCGTGGCGGCAACGTGGTTGAACACGCCGTCGAGCATGACTTTGATGCCGCGGCGGTGGCACTCGGCCATGAGCCAGTCGAAGTCGTCGTTGGTGCCGAGGCGAGGGTCGATGCGGTAGTGATCGAGCGTGTCATAACCGTGGCTGACGGATTCAAAGATGGGGCCGAGCAGCAGGCCGTCGCAGCCGAGCTCGATGAGGTAGTCCAGCCACGGCTCGAGCTGGCGCAGGCGCGGGGCGGCATCGGAGCCGTCCCCGGCGCGGTCCCGGATCGGGGCGCCGGTGGCTCCGAGGGGGTAGACGTGCCACCAGATGGTGTCCATAGTTTTCGGCGCGTTAGTCATGCGCCCCATCGTAGTGTTCACGCAGCACTGCGACACTTTGTGTAACTTTTTGCCAAGTTTCCTTTACATTCTGTCGCATTGCTTTTATTGTGTGGGTAAGCCACCTAACACACCGAAGGAGGCAAAAACATGGCAAACATGGTGAGGCAGTGGCGGCGCTGGCTGGACCTTTCGCAGGCAGAACTCGCGGGGAAGGTCGGTGTGTCGCGGCAGACCATCGCCAATATTGAGAAAGGCAACTACTCCCCTTCCGTCTACCTCGCACTCGATGTGTGCCGGGTTCTTGGCAAAACGGTCGAGGAAGTCTTCGGGGATGGGCAAGAAAGCTAACAACACAAGAAAGGCACAATTCCAATGAGCATCTTCACAACTATCGGTGACGGTGTCCTTTCCAAAGTGACTGGGCACCTCGGCGACGAATACCAGGAATCCATGGTGCACAAGTCCCAAACTGTTGCTTTCAGCATGGTGCCCCCTTTCGCTTTCCTCGCTGGTGCGATCTTGGCGTGGGCTCTGCCGGGGCAGTATTCCTGGCTTTCATTCCTGGTCTTCCTGCCTGTTGCGGGGCCGGAACTCATCAGCTCAGGCTGGTTGAAGGCGCACGCACCGCGCCCGAAGGGGAACTTCAAGGGGTACCTTGGGCTGGCTTTACTCAACCTTGCGTTGGCGTTGGTCATGGTGAGTGGCATCGCTTTCAACGTGGGTGACGGCCAATGGTCACTGATCATTGGGGCCATCGTCGGTGGAGCTATGGCCCTCGTTTTCGCACCACGCATCTTGGCCAGGCGCAACGCCCAAGACGAAAAGCGGCTGAACGCCCAAGCTGCCATGCAGGAAGACCTACAGGAAAACCTACAGGAAGACCTGTAGGAAAGATAGGGAACTAGTCCTGCTGAGTGAGCGGCTTAAGGCGCTTGCGAATCTCCCCGCGCCAGTGCTCCGCCGCCTCCTCGTAGCGGGGCGTGAGGCCGCGGTGGGTGACTTCGACGGTGGTGGCGCCTTCGGAATCTCTGCCAAAGTCAAAGATGATGTCAGACTCCGCCCACTCCTCGTCGGCACTGTGCCAGACGAGGCGGTCGCCGGTCTCGTCTTCGGCGACGTCAAAATCCACTTCCGGTTCAGCCAGGGCCGTGTAAGCCTCCTCCGGGGTGACGGTGAGCTCGAAAGACTCGGAGACATCCTGGATGGAATCCACCTTCGTGCCATCGGAGAACTCATAATCCGGCATAGCTGAGGCAGGATCGTAGACCGCGACGTCGAAACCGTCCTCCCGGAATTGGCGCAGCCCCTCCTTGACCAGGCGGCGACCGGCAAGGTTGAAGGAGGTGACATGCCGGAAGTCCAGAACCAGGTTGTCACCAACAAGCTTGCGTTCCACTAAGTCATGGAGGATCGTCTCCGCGGCGATGAAGTTGATCATCCCTTGCAGCTCCACGATATTGGTCTCGCCCTTACGGTGAACCGCGCGGATACCCGGCGCGGAGTAGTAGTTGGACGCCATCATGTGGAGTCCCAGAGTAGACGACAAGCTTTGGAAGATGTCCACACCACGCACCGAGTTGCCCTCACTGTTGAGCCGCGGCGACAAGGACGCCGCACCGAGCTGACCAGGCAACGTACCAATCAGGCCACCTGCCACACCGGATTTGGCGGGGATGCCCACGGAGCTCATCCAGCGGCCGGACCCGTCGTACATGCCGCAGGATGCCATCACGGCCTGCGTCAGGCGACACGCCTTGGTACTGAGTACCCGCTCCCCCGTGACCGGCTGTAGCCCACCGTTGGCCAAGGTGGCAGCCATCACGGCGAGGTCGCGCACGGTGACGAGGATGGAGCACTGCCGCGTGTAGCTTTCCACAGCATCGTGCACGTCCCCGGTGATCATTCCGTATTCGCGCAGCATGTGGGCCAGCGCCAGGTTTCGGTCAGCGGTGGCTAATTCACCCTGCAAGATGGATTCATCCACTGTCAACGTCCGCCCGGCCAGGCGGGAGAAGGCAGAAAGGATAGCCGCATCATCCCCTACCATCCGGTTCACGGCGATGGCGCCGGCGTTGATCATGGGGTTGGCGGGGCGGTGCGTGGCGCGATCAAGCGAAAGCTCGTTGAACGCCTCGCCGGAGGGTTCAACGCCAACGTGGTTGTGTACCTTGTCCTCCCCAAGCTGATCTAGCGCGACCGCGTAGACGAAGGGTTTGGAGATGGATTGGATGGTGAATTCATATTCATCATCCCCCACCGAATAAAGGTGACCGGAGCGCGTACACACCGCGAGGGCGAGTTTGTCCGGGTCGGCGTTACGCAGCCCTTCGATGTAGTCGGCGTTTGCGCCGTCGGTGTTGGGGCGGACCTCGTCGAGGATCGCGGTGAGGTAGCTGGGAATCGGGCTGCGCGGCATGCGGTTCAGTCTAAGCCCGTGGGCGAAATCGCCATATTTCGGTGGCGGAGTTCCCTAGGATACGTGGTGCCCTCTTTATTTTGACCATAAAACTAAAGTGGCAAAGGAGAACCTCATGAAAAATTCGTACGCCGTGGTTACGGGCGCCGCCTCTGGCATTGGCAAACAGGTTGCTATTCAGCTCGCTGCTGATGGGTGGCCGGTGGTCATCACTGATATCAACGATGAAGGCCTGCGGGGCACCGCCCGGGAGGTCGGCAGTGCGGTGCTGGATGCGACGGCGCTGGACGTGTCAGATCAGCCGAAGGTGGCCGAGTGGGGGCAGCGGATTATCGCGGAGCATGGCGTGCCGCATTCCGTTTATCACGTCGGCGGGATCTCCATGTGGGGCAGCGTGGCTGCGATGCCGCTTGAAAAATGGCAGAAGCTTATCAGCGTCAACCTGATGGGCACCATCCACATCATTCGTGCTCTTGTCCCGTTGATGATGGACGACGGGCCCTTGACCGGTGCGGCCGCGAAGGAACTGGGGCCACGGCGCCTGGTGTGCGTGGCCAGCTCCGCGGGCATTTTGGGGTTGCCGTGGCATGCGGCATATTCAGCGTCGAAAGGCGGTGTGCTCTCCATGCTGGAGGTGCTGCGCTTTGACTTGGCACCCTACGGCATCAAGGTGCATGCGGTGGCGCCCGGCGCGGTGGATACGGGGCTGGTGCGCACCATCGATATTGACGGCATTGATCAGAACAACCCACGCGTGCAGAAGGCCAAGAAGCTCTTCCAACGCCATGCCGTATCCCCTGCCAAGTGCGCGCAGATCATTCTGCGGGGCGTGCGCCGAAATAAGTACCTCATCACCACTGGTGCGGACGTGAAGATTGGCCGGTGGGCGCAAGTGAACCTGCCGTTTGTGTACCGGTGGGCCATGACCGGTCTTAACCGGGCGTTCCAGTGGGTGGCTAAGGACGCGGCTCGTCAAGAGGCACATGGAGCACGTCCATGAGGGTAGCCAGCCCGTCGTAATTGGTCACCAACAGAAGGAGTGCGGTGAGTTCTTTCTCGTTGATGTGGCGCATGAGATCGGCGTACACGGCGTCGGAGATTTGGCGGTGGCGGATGAGGTCATCGGTAGCGTCAATAAGCATCCCGCGGCGACCGGTCAAGCCGTGCTCTTCCTGTTGGACCGCTTCGATATCGGTGGCGGTGAGCCCAGCTTTCTTACCCAGACGCTTGTGGTGCTCCAATTCATACTCCGCGTCGCGCAGCGCGGCCACGCGCAGGATGATCAGCTCAGATTCTTGACGGGAGAGAATGCCAAACGGCATGAGCATCCCCGAGTACACCAGCCATGGCAGGAAGTTTCGGCGCGCGCGGCCCACCGCCGGGAACAGGTTGAGGGTCTTGCTGCCCTGCACGAGGCCCCCAATACGGTCCGCTAAACGCGCCAACACCGCCACCTCCCCGGGCTTTCCTGGGCCTGGGCGGGTAGCGGTGTTGATAGGAAGCTTGGGCAGTGGGAAGGTACGTTCAGCCATAGTTTCCTAGGCTAAACTATCTCGCTGCCGTGCGTTGTGCGTTTTAGGCGTCGACGTTCTGCTCGTGGTCAGCCGGGCTGAAGACGCGGAAGGCCACAGCTGCGAGGGCTGCACCGATGAGCGGAGCAACGATGTAGAGCCAAATGTTTGCCCAGTCGAAATTGCCGTTGACTGCAAGGCCGATGGCCACCGCCGGGTTGAAGCCGCCACCGGAGATGGAGCCAACAGCGAAAGCACCGGTCATAACAGTTGCGCCAATGGCCAGGCCGTAAAAGGAGTTGCCGTCGGTGTCCTTGGAGGTGGCAACGTTGAGCACGACCCACACGAGGATGAAGGTGAACACAGCCTCGACGATGAATGCCGGGGCAGTCTCAATCTGAGCAGCCGTCGGCGCCTCGGAGAACACGCCGCGGGTGATCAGGGCACCCACGATGCCACCCAAGATCTGTGCCACCCAGTAAATGACCATCTCGGTGGCGGTCATTGCGCCACGTAGGAATGCGCCAAGGGACACTGCCGGGTTCACGTGGCCGCCGGAGATGTGGCCAGTGGAGTACACCAGAATCATCAAGGCGAAGCCAATGGCGATCGGTGCGAACGCGCCTGCGGTGGTGACAGCGGACACGATGGTGAACACGAACAGCAGGGTGGCCAGGAACTCAGTACCAGCCTTGCGGAAGATGTCGTTCATAACACGTCTTTCTATTCGGGAAAATGGATGTCAGACCCGAAAGATCTTAGGAGATAGACGTGCAGAAGGAAGAATGACCCGCCGGATGTGCATATCCGACGGGTCTTTCTGTTCGTGCCCGGGGGGGGACTTGAACCCCCACGTTCTTGCGAACACTGGCACCTGAAGCCAGCGCGTCTGCCAATTCCGCCACCCGGGCGGGCGACTAAGTAAACATAGCACGCACCCAGCGGGTACCGTCAAATTACGTGTTCATGGAGCATTTTTGTTTGTGCAGCTAGGTTGTTTGCCCGCGAAACTCTATACTGTCTGTCGAAACTAGAGCGGTTGATCGTGAGAGGAGGTGTGGGTAGATGGCCTTGATGGACCGATTGGCCAAGTTCGACAGTGCCCTGCAGCGCGGTTTGGATAACGGTTTTGCGGCGGTCTTCGGGGGGCGTGTTGTTCCGGCTGAGCTGGAGGAACTGCTTAAGCAGGAAGCCCAGGATTGTGTCGTGGCGCATGAGGATGATGATTTGGCGGTGCCGAATGTCTACGCCATTGGTGTGTCATCGAAAGATCTGGAAAACCTGTCGCAGGACCCAGACCTGCCCACACATCTTGCAGGCCAGCTCACCCGCTTTATCCGCAACATGAGGTGGGGCCTGTATGGGCCGGTGGTGGTGCGTGTGGCGGAAGAGTCGGGCCTACGCACCGGCCAGCTGCGTGTTTCCTCGTATGTTGATGCGACCCCGGATGTGGACAGCGGATTCGACGCGATTGTTGCAGCTGCCCGGCCGTCACGCCCGGCTGAACCAAAAGAAGTCCCAGCCCAGCCAAATCAGGAGAACGCCATGCCCACACCTTCCGTGACACTGCTGCTTCAGGACGGGTCCTCGCGGACGTACCAGGTCCGGCAGGGGTCGACGATCCTGGGCCGTTCCAATGATGCGGATTTCCGCATTCCGGATACCGGGGTGTCCCGCCAGCATGCGGAGATCATTTGGGATGGCCAGACGGCGTTTCTGGTGGATTTGCAGTCCACGAATGGGACGACGGTGAATGATCAGCCGGTGGAAAACTGGGAGCTGGCGGATGGTGATGTGATTACACTTGGCCATTCAACTATTGAGGTGCGCATCGCCGGACCGCGGCAGGGCGTTTAGAGCGGAGGTTGCTGGTTTCTCATGGATAGTGCTCTCATGCTCGGGGCCCGTTTCGGCCTGTTGATTCTTTTGTGGCTGTTTATTCTCGTGGTGCTTGCAACACAGCGGAAGGATATTAAAGCAGCTGAGTTGGGTGTGCGGCGGGCGACGTCGGGGGTGGCGCCGGTGCGGGGGGCGTCGAAACGCGAAAAGGCGCGTGAAGTGGTCGTCGTGGAGGGCCCTCTGCAGGGCTCCTACATGGAGGTGGCCAGCTTAGAGGCGCTGACGTTGGGCCGCGCGGACGATAATGATTTTGTGCTGGGCGATGATTTTGCCTCTGCTCGCCATGCGCGGTTGTTCCGGCGTGGATCGGACTGGTTTGTGGAGGACCTGGATTCGCGCAACGGCACGTTTGTGGATGGGTACCGCATTGACCAACCTGAGCGCGTCCAGGTGGGCACGGACATCAAGATGGGGCGCACGATTGTGAGGTTGATGCCATGAGCACGCACACTCTCAAGCTGAATTTTGCCGCTTTTTCGGACCGTGGCCTGGTGCGCGGAAACAACGAGGATTCAGCGTATGCCGGCCCGCATTTGCTGCTGCTCGCGGACGGGATGGGTGGCCACGCTGCTGGTGAGGTTGCCTCGCAGCTCATGGTTGAGCACATGGAGCATTTGGACCGTGACCCTGGGGATGCGGATGTGCTCGCGCTGCTGGCGGCGGCGGCGGAGGATGCGAATGCGTCGATTGAGGCGTCTATAGCCAAAAACCCTGAGCAGAATGGCATGGGCACGACGTTGACGGCTCTCATGTTCAACGGCACCCAGTTTGGTCTGATTCACGTGGGCGATTCGCGTGGTTACCGTCTGCGCGGTGGCGAGTTGACGCAGATCACAGTGGATGACACGTTTGTGCAGTCCTTGGTTGAGCAGGGCAAGTTGCAGGCGGAGGATGTGTCTTCGCACCCGCAGAAGTCCCTCATTTTGAAGGCGTATACGGGTCGGCCGGTCGAGCCGTACTTGGAGTTGCTCGATGCGCGGGCGGGTGACCGGTATTTGCTGTGTTCGGATGGTCTGTCGGACCCAGTCACGCATGAGACGATTGCGTCGACGGTTGGAACGGGCACACCAGCGGAGGCCGCGCAGCGTCTCATTGAGCTCGCGCTGCGTTCGGGTGGGCCGGATAATGTGACGGTTGTCATCGCCGATGTGGTGGACACGGAGGCAGATGGTTGCCCAGAGTTGCCAGCAAAGTCGGCGCTCGCTGGGGCTTTAGCGCTTGTCGACGAACCGACGCACCCCGACACCGCCGCCGGCCGCGCCGCCAAACTGGTGCGCACCCAGAACCGCTCGCAGTCCTCGGACGGGGCGAAGGAGACGGAAGCTCCGGCTGCTGATGATGAGGAGGAGGAGGATCACCCTCGACGCCTCCGCTGGACAGCTCTGATTCTTGCGCTCGCCGTGGTTGCGGCGGGTGTTGTTGGTGCGTGGTGGTTTGATCGCGCGAGTTCAAATACGTACTCCATCACTGTCAATGATGCTGATGAGTTTGTGATCGAACAGGGCTTTACCAACAGCATCCTGGGCAAGCCTTTGCATAAGCCGGTGCAGCAGATCTGCATTAATAGTGAGAACCAAATCACGATCGTAGACACGGATGAGATGCCGAGGAACTGCCAGCGTTTCGGTGTGGCTGATGTGCCGGAGGCCACTGCCGCCCGGGTGCATAGCTTGGGCACCGGCTCTTATTCCGAGATCTCTGACCAGGTGAACCGCCTGGCGGAAGAAGCGTTGCCAGCGTGCGTGGATAAGGTGGATCAGGCAAACTCCTCGCAGAAGTGCAGGGAGGTGTCCTAGTGCGCCCATTATTTTCGCGTGGACGAGAGTTTTTCCTGCTCGTATTTTCGGCAGCGTTGCTGTTGCTCATGCTGGTGGGTTTGGAGCTTTCCCAAGGTAATGCGTTGACAGTGGATATGCTGTGGCTCGTTGGCGGGTTCATTGGTGTGTACGCGATTGCGCATGTGGCGATGTGCTACGCCGCCCCGCACGCGGATCAGGTGTTGTTGCCTTCGGCAGCCACGCTGAACGCGATTGGTTTGGTGATGATTTACCGGCTGGATATTGCCAAGGGCTGGCACTTGGCGGAACGCCAGGTCATGTGGTCCCTCGTCGGTGTGCTTATTTTGGTGGCCACGCTGCTCGTGGTGCGTGACCATAAGGAGCTCACCCGCTTTTCCTACTTGTTGGGCTTGTTGGGTTTGGTGCTGTTGGCCTTGCCGTTGGTGTGGCCCCAGCCGCCGGATGCGGAGGCCCGGATTTGGATTTGGCTTGGCCCGTTTTCTATCCAACCGGGTGAGTTTTCCAAAATTCTGTTGTTGGTTTTCTTCGCCCAACTTCTAGCGCAGAAGCGTTCCCTGTTCACGGTGGCGGGCTACAGCCTGTGGGGCATGACATTCCCGCGTTTGCGTGACCTTGCACCGATTCTCATGGTGTGGGCGATTGCCATTTTGATCATGGCTATATCGAATGACTTCGGCCCGGCGCTGCTGCTCTTTGCCACTGTGCTTGGCATGGTCTACTTCGCCACTGGCCGCACCAGTTGGTTGGTCATTGGCTTCGTGCTGGTGGCCATTGGTGGTTTTACGGTGTACCAGATCTCCGAGAAGATCCAGGACCGTGTGGCGAACTTCCGGGATCCGATTGCCAATATTGACACCTTCGGCTATCAGCCATCTCAGGCCCTGTTCGGTTTGAGTTGGGGCGGCGTGACCGGCACAGGTTTAGGATTTGGCTACCCGCAAACGGTCCCGGTGGCGCATTCGGATTACATCCTCGCCGCGATTGGTGAGGAGCTTGGGTTAGTTGGCCTTGCCGCCGTGCTGGTCATCTTCGCCATTTTTATCAGCCGTGGTTTCCGTACCGCGCTCGCTGTACGCGACACATACGGCAAACTGATCGCCTCGGGTCTTGCGCTGACGATTGCGGTGCAAATTTTCGTGGTCACCGGTGGTGTTTCGGGTCTGATGCCCATGTCGGGTTTGACCACACCGTTCATTTCTGCTGGTGGTTCAGCAGTGATGGCTAACTACATGTTGTTGGGCCTACTGCTGCGTATTTCTAATAGTGCGAATAGGCCGGCTGAGGAGGTGGCGCAGTGAATTCGTCGATACGCATTGGCGCGATTGGTTCCCTTTTCCTCATGGTGATTTTGCTGATCAACCTATCGTGGGTGCAGGTCTTCCATGAAGATGAGTACGCACGCAATCCACGCAACGCGCGGAATTTCGTTGAGGCCAAGCAGATTGAGCGTGGTCAGATTAGTGCGGGTGGGCAGATTCTTGCGCAGTCGTTCGAGGACGACCAGGGACTCTACCAGCGTTCCTACCCCAACATGCCGGTTTCCTTTGCCCCGGTCGTGGGGTACTTGTCGGACCAGTTTGGTGCTGCTGGCCTGGAACAAGGTTTCAACGCGAATCTGAATGGTGAGACGCATGCGACGGGTAGCCGTTTCTTGCGTACCACCGAAAAGCGCGTCGGCGATTCGCTTGAACTCACGCTGGACCCGCAGACACAAGCTACTGCCTTTGACCAGCTAGACAACCGTGGATACGAGGGAGCTGTGGTGGCGTTGCGCCCCTCCACGGGTGAGGTGTTGGCCATGGCGTCGAGTCCTTCCTACGATCCGAATGCGGTGGTCAATCCCGATGGCACGGCAGCGAACGCCGCGTGGGAGTCCATCACCTCGAATCCGGGTAACCCACTTCTCAACCATGCTGCTCAGGAGCAATTGCCACCGGGCTCGATCTTTAAGATCATCACCACAGCTGCAGGCCTGGAAAACGGCTACACGCCGGATTCCCAATTGACAGCGGAGGCCGCGATCACCCTGCCAGGCACCGAGGTGGAACTGACCAACTATGGTGGCCACCCGTGTGGCGGTGGTGGCCAGACCACGCTGCACCAAGCCTTCACATTGTCGTGCAACACAGCTTTTGTGCAGATGGCTACAGAAATGGGCGATGGCCCCTTGCGCGAGGCCGCTACCGCCTTCGGCGTTGGTGAGAAGTATGACCTTGGGCTGCCCAACGCTGCCGGTTCACTGGGCGGCTTGGAGGATCTTGGGGCAGTGGGGCAAAGTGCTATTGGTCAGCGCGACGTCACCATGACAGCCCTGCAAGCAGCCGTTATGGCTGCCACAGTGGCCAATGATGGCCGCCGTATGGAACCGCAGGTGGTCCAGCGCATTGTCAGTCCGAAGATGAAAACCGTGCGGGATTTCCGCGCCCGCCAGGTCACTGAAGCCATCAGCCCTGATATTGCGGCGCAGCTGAAAGACCTCATGCGCAGCTCTGAACGCAACACCCACGGATACAACGGCAACAACTACGCCTCCAAGACCGGCACCGCCGAACACGGCGAAGGGCTGGCACCGCACACGTGGTATGTGGCGTTTGATGAGGATAAAGATGTGGCGGTTGCCGTCGTAGTGAAAAACGGCGGCGGCATGGGCGAAAGCGCCACCGGCGGACAGATTGCCGCCCCCATTGGCCGCACTGTCCTGGCTACCGCCCCCGGCGCGGGTGACCAGCAGGGAGGAAACTAACCATGAATACTGACAACCGCGAAGAACTCCAAAGGCTCATTGGCCCCGACTACACCTTGCAGTGGGTCATCGGCCATGGCGGCATGTCCACCGTGTGGTTGGCGGATGACCCGGCGCATGACCGCGAGGTTGCCATCAAGGTGCTCCGCCCCGAGTTTTCTGCCAACGAGGAGTTCCTGGCCCGCTTCCGCAATGAGGCTTACGCCGCTGAAGACATCACCTCTGAAAACGTTGTAGCAACCTATGACTACCGCGAAGTCCCCAGTGATGAGGGCCACGCAATGTGCTTCATTGTCATGGAGTACATCCGCGGTGAATCTGTGGCCGACCTCCTCCACCGTGAGGGCAGCGTTGAGGAGTCCCTGGCCCTGGACATCCTGGAACAAGCCGCCCATGGCCTCGCTGTTATCCACGACATGGGGCTGGTCCACCGCGACATTAAGCCGGGCAACCTCATGCTCACCCAAAACGGCAAGGTGAAAATCACGGACTTCGGCATTGCTAAGGCTGCCTCCGCCGTCCCACTCACCCGCACCGGCATGGTGGTGGGCACCGCCCAATACGTTTCGCCGGAACAGGCCCAAGGGTTCCCGGTCAACGCTGCCAGCGACGTGTACTCGCTGGGTGTGGTGGGCTATGAGTTGTTGTCGGGGAAGCGGCCGTTTACCGGGGATTCGTCGGTAAGCATTGCTTTGGCGCACGTGTCCAACAACCCCCCGCCACTGTCCACCGGCATTTCCGCGCCGACGCGGGAGTTGATCTCGATTGCTATGCGCAAGGACCCAGCAACTCGCTTTGCCGACGGCGCGGAGTTCCAGCAGGCCATCGCCGATGCGCGCGCGGGACGCCGCCCGACGAAGACCTTCGTCGCCGCCACCCCACCCCAACCGCAAGCATCCACGGCAGAACTCGCTGCCGTGCCCAATGGGACCACACACGTGCCAGCCCTGGAACACGCACAGGCACCAGCCCCCGCTCCCACGAAGAAGTCCGGCGGCTTTGGCATTGGCGTGCTCATCGCCCTGTTCACACTCGTTGCCATTCTCGGTGCCGTGTGGGCGTTGACCTCCGGGGCTTTAGATGGCTTGCTGGGCACGGAACCGACCACCACGTCCACTACAAGCAGCACTACGAGCCCGAGCAGTGAAACGTTGACCACGGAAATCACCACCGTCACAGAACCGCCGACGACCTCCGAACGCACAACAACGTCGGCGGAACCGTCTACGCTGTACAACACCCCTGAGCCGGAGGAGCCCAGCACACCTGAGCCCGAGCCTCCGTACACGCCTGCGCCTGATTCCCCAAGCCAGCACCCGACCCCCTCCCCTACCCCGTACCCCATTCCGGACTTCAACGGAGTCCCTGAACTACCGGGGCTGTAACTTAAAGGAGCATCATGACTCTTATTGGTGAGCGTTACCAGCTGGGTAATTCCATTGGCGCCGGCGGCATGTCTGACGTCTACGTAGCCACTGACATCCTCCTTGGGCGTGAAGTAGCCGTGAAGATGCTCAGGGTGGACATGGCGCGGGATGAGAACTTCCGGGAACGGTTCCGCAGAGAGGCGCAAAATTCTGCACGTCTGAATCACCCGAACATCGTGTCTGTGTACGACACAGGGGAAACGAATGTTAGCGGCATTTCCGTGCCCTACATCATCATGGAGCGCGTGAAAGGCCGTGACCTGCGCGACATCATACGTGAGGATGGTCCGCTGAGCCCAGAGGATGCCGCTGAACTGCTGCTTCCCGTCACCTATGCGTTGCAGGCCAGCCATGATGCCGGCATCATCCACCGCGATGTGAAACCGGCCAACATTATGGTCACCAGCACCGGTGAGGTGAAGGTGATGGACTTTGGTATCGCCCGCGCGCTGGATGATTCAACCGGGGCGATGACGCAGACCTCCGCCGTGATCGGCACCGCGCAGTACCTCTCCCCGGAGCAAGCCCGTGGCCGGAATGCGGATGGGCGTAGTGATGTTTACGCCCTGGGCTGCGTGATGTACGAAACCGTAACGGGCACCCCACCTTTCGAAGGGGAAACCCCCTTTGCTGTGGCGTACCAGCACGTACAGGAGGAGCCGGAGCCGCCAAGCTCCCGCATTTCCAACCTGAGTGAAACGGAAGCGGTGAACGTGGATGCTGTCATCCTCACCGCGATGGCCAAGCACCCCGCGGACAGGTATCAGTCCGCCACGGAGATGGGCGAGGACCTCGAGCGTCTCCGCCGCGGTGCCGTGACTCAGGCCGCGCGTAATCATGTTGCGCACCCGGAAGAGGAGCCGGACTACGAATACGAGTACGAGTACGTCGATGACCCAACACAGACCGCGGTGGTTCCGCAGTCCCGCTACCTGGAGCACCGTAATGAGCAGAACGGTACATCGCGCCAGGGCATGAAGTTGCTCGCGATACTGCTGGCAGCCGTGATTACGTTGGGTGGTGGTGCTGTGGCATTCAACAAGGTCCGCGGGGTGATCACCGGCGAGTCGAATTCAGTGGTTACGGTGCCCAGTGTCGTGGGCAAGACCCGCTCGGAGGCTGTGGCGGAGCTTGAGGATTTGGGGTTGCAGGTCACGGTGAATGAGTCCCCGCACCCGGACGTCCCGCGCGGTGAGGTCCTGTCCATCAACCCCACTGAAGGTTCCCAGTTGAAGCGTGGCGCGAATGTCACCCTGACTGTATCTTCGGGCCGCGAGATCACGGATGTGCCGGATCTCACGGGTCTCACGCCGCAAGAAGCAGCTACAAAGCTGGAGAAAGCAGGGCTCAAGCTTAACGACGACTTGCAGCGCGGCACCTCCGACACCGTCGAGGATGGCAAGATCATGTCCCAGAACCCGGCTGGCGGCACCCAGATTTCAAAGGGTTCGAAGGTCTCCGTCACCGTGTCCACTGGCCACGAGAAGGTCAAGGTTCCGGCGATGCGTGGCATGAACATCGACCAGGTGGAAAGCACCTTTGAATCGTTGGGGCTGAAGACAACCCGCGTGGATGTGGATTCCTCCCGCCCCGTGGGTGAAGTTTTGGCCATCGCCGGTGAAGGCACTGAGGTGCAACGTGAAACCACTATTGAGCTTCGGGTCTCCAACGGACAGATGATCCGTATGCCGGATTTGACCGGGCAGAGCCGTGAAGAAGCCGTGACACGCCTGGGTGAGATGGGGTGGACTGGCCGTCTGATTACCGGTGATTTGGTGGACACCGCTAGCCCATCCCAGCATGGCATCATCGCGGGACACCGTCCGGGCCCGAATGAGGAGGTACGGAAGAACGGTGATATCACCGTGGATCTGTGGCGCAACCCGCTCCTCGACGGTGTTCAAGGGCTGCTGTAGTAACTACTACGCCGCCCACGGTGGTAAAGTCACACATCAGTTGCAGGTAAAAGTAAAGGTAAAGGACATTCGCCGTCATGCCTAAGGCAAAGGTCACTAAAGACAACACCAGCGCTCCGCTGACCACGTCCACCGGTGCAAACCGCACCCCGGTGAAGATCAATACGGGTGGCACGCCCGTGTGGTACAAGGCCCTGATGTTTGGCCTCATGCTCATTGGTCTGTTGTGGATGATCGTGAACTATCTCGCTGGTCCGTCCATCCCAGTGATGAATGAGCTGGGCCCGTGGAACTATCTCATTGGTTTCGGCGGCTTGATCTTGGGTCTGCTGATGACCATGGGGTGGCGTTAACCCCCCTAGTCCGCTCTTTTTAGCCAGCGCTTCCACTCATGTGGGCGCTGGCTTTTTCATGTGGATAGGGTGCGGGGTTATCCACAATTCAACATCCCGCTTTTTTCTTCACATTTTCGGGTGGGTGATCTCCACACTTGCTTTCCCCCACTGTGTAATGCGCTGGTCACCAATGAGGATTCCCATACCGTCTTTCCTTCACAGGCTGTGGAATGTGGGGCGAATGTGATTTACTCACATGTTTGTCCACAACCTGTGGATAACTTTTCTGCGTCCGGGTGTGAAATGTGTGGATATAATCACGCACTTGTCCCCCCGTTGTGTGCGCGGTGCGCAGCCCACTGTCCGTTTAGACGCTAAACGCCGGCTGCATAGATACCCGCGGCAGCGCTGGCAAGAGCAAAGCCAACGCCAGCCCCGGCCCAGCGGACACGCTCGTCGGGAGAGGTCAACGGCCCGGCCATGAGCGCGCCGATAGCCAATCCACCGAGGTGCCCCCACAGGCTCACTTCGGGGCTGAGCAGGGTGTAGGCAACGTTGCCCAACACCAGCACGAGTGGGGCGCGTAGATCCGCATGGCTCCGGGCAGCAATGCCCACCAAAATAGCCATGAGCATGTACAACGCCCCGGAGGCTCCGGCGGTGGGCTGGTCCCACGCAAAGGTGAGCACGGCCGCGGACCCACCGAGCACGCCGGCCAGGTAGGCCACCACGTAGGGGCCAGTGCCAACGGCTCTTTCCACCACGGCGCCAATGACAACGAGGGTGATCAGGTTGATGGTCAGGTGGGAGATGTCCACGTGGAGGAAACCCGCGGTGAGCGCACGCAGAATCCCCATATCGGTGGCGCTGACAGCGGGGCCCCACAGCACGAATGTTGATCCGATGCCGGAACCCCAGATGACGTCTGACACCGAGCGGGATTGCACAGCGGTGAGCAGGAAAACCCCCGCACACAACACGGCAATGACTGTTGTGGCGGGGGCCCCGTAAAGGAGTTTCTTCACTTACTCGACGGTCACAGAGTTGATCACAACGTCCTCAACCGGGCGGTCCATGCGGCCGGTCTGCACGTTGGCCAGTTCGTCGACGACCTTGCGGGAAGCCTCATCGGTGACCTCGCCGAAGATGGTGTGGCGGTTGTTCAGCCACGGGGTGGCGGCCACGGTGATGAAGAACTGGGAGCCGTTGGTGCCCGGGCCAGCGTTAGCCATGGCCAGGAGGTACGGGCGGTCAAACTGGAGCTCCGGGTGGAATTCATCAGCAAACTGGAAACCGGGGCCGCCGGTGCCGGTGCCGGTCGGGTCACCGCCCTGGATCATGAAACCAGGGATGATGCGGTGGAAGATAGCACCGTCGTAGAATGGGCCCTCGGTGGTGCCGGAGGCGTTCTTGGTGGTGTACTCCTGGGTGCCCTTGGCCAGGCCGGTGATGATGTCCACGGTGCTCGGTGCGTGGTTGCCAAACAGGTCAACCTTGATGTCGCCATGGTTGGTGTGGAACGTCAGTGTTTGAGTCTTCTGTGTCATGGGCACCAGGGTACGCGATAGGGCCCGTGTACTGCAGACCTACCCGTGCAGAATCTGGGTAGACAAGTCTGTCTTGCGTTTATATACCGCCCTGTTTAGACTCTGTGCCTATTCACAAACAAACTTATGGATTCATGTGAAAGGACCTTCATCCATGTTGAGGAAGATCGCAGCGGTTTCTACAGCTGCAGCACTATCCTTCGGGCTGGTTGCCTGCGGCTCCGATGACGCGAGCTCTGACCCCGCCGGCACCGGCGATACAAAGACCATCCGTGTGGCCACCTCCCCTGGCCCGTACTCGGAACTTTTCCAGGAGGGTGTTGCCCCGATCCTGGAGAAGGACGGCTACACCCTCGAGTACACCAACTTCACCGACCTCACCCAGGCTGATACCGCTTTGGCTGAGGGCAATGCGGACTTGAACGTGGAACAGCACACCGCGTGGCTGGAGGTCTTCAATAAGGAAAAGAACGCCAACCTGGTCTCCATCACGGAGGTTCCTACGGTTCCGGCCGGCCTGTACTCGGAGAAGCACGAGAAGCTCGAGGACGTCGCCGACGGGCAGTCCGTGGGTATCCCGCTCGACGGCTCCAATAAGTCGCGCGCGATCCATGTGCTCGTGGACGCCGGCTGGATCACCCTCCGCGATGACGCCGACGAAGCACTGCTGTCTGAGGCGGATATCGACGAAAACCCGCACAACCTGGACATCAAGCCCATGGATTCCGCCAACCTGTCCCGTTCGCTGCCGGACCTGGATTGGGCGGTCATTCCTGGCTCCATGAGCTATTCCGCGGGCCTGGACCCGAACCTGCAGCGTTTCCAGGAAAACCTGCGTCCGGAGCTCATCCTCGTGGCAGTGACCACCGAGGGTAAGCAGGATACCCCGTGGGCCAAGGCTGTGTCTGAGGCGTACCGCTCCGAGGAGTTCAAGAAGTACTTCGACTCCCAGAACACCAACAACTACTGGTTCTTCCCGGATTCCCTGAACTAATGCCTGAAGATATCGACGCTGTTGTATTCGACCGCGTCTCCAAAGCTTTCCAGACCCGAAACGGTTCCTTCACCGCCCTCGACGACATCTCCTTCACAGTGCCGAAAGGCAGCGTGAGCGGTGTCGTGGGTACCTCGGGTGCCGGCAAGTCCACGCTGATCCGCACGGTCAACGGGTTAGAAACCCCCACCTCTGGTTCCGTCACTGTGCTTGGCCGCGAACCAGCCGCTCTCAGCACGGCGGAGCTGCGGGGTTTACGGCGTGATGTGGGCATGGTCTTCCAAAGCAGCAATCTCCTCGAAACCAAGACGGTGGCGGAGAATGTGGCGACGCCGTTGAGGTTGCTGAAAGCGTCGAAAAGCGATATTGCACGCCGCACCACGGACGTGCTGGAGATGGTCGGCCTGGCTGACCGCGCGGAACACAAACCGCGCCAACTGTCCGGCGGGCAACGTCAACGCGTGGGCATCGCGCGTGCGCTCATCACAGACCCCACTGTGCTGCTTTGCGACGAACCCACCTCCGCCCTCGACCCCATCACCACCAACCAGATCCTTGATTTGCTGAGCAATATTAATAAGGAACTGGGCGTGACCATCCTCATCATCACCCACCAAATCGACGTGATAGCGCGCCTGGCTGATGATGTGGCTGTGCTTTCGGAGGGTCGCCTCGTGGAATATGGGCCCGTCGCCCGCGTGTTCACCAACCCGCGACACGAGCTGACCAGGAAGTTCGTGGACACCGTCATCCCGCCTGCACTCGACCCTACCGCGCGTGAAGCGCTCGCGCGTGCCCTGGTGAAGAACTACGAGGTGTAACAGATGAACCAGCTCAATTCGTGGTGGCGCGACACCACCGGATCCCGCGTCACGCCGGAGATGTACGTCGACTCCTTCGGCGAAACCCTGTACATGGTGGGCGCCTCCCTGTTCATCGGCGCGCTGCTAGGCATTCCGCTGGCGCTCGCACTGGTGATCACCCGGCCCGGCGGACTGAAACCCAGCCGGGCGGTCTACGGGGTACTCAACGTGATGGTGAACATCATCCGCTCCCTGCCGTTTATCATCCTGCTGGTGGCCATCTCCCCATTCACCCGCGTCATCGCTGGTACCGCCATTGGCACCACCGCGGCGCTGGTGCCACTGACCCTCTACATCGCGCCATTCATCGCCCGGCTCATCGAGCAATCCCTCCTCGAAGTCAACCCCGGCATCACCGAAGCCGCGAACTCTATGGGAGCGACCCTCTTCCAAACCATCCGCTACTTCCTCCTGCCCGAGGCCAAGGCCTCCATCATCCTGGCCATTACCACCGCCACCATTGGACTCATCTCCGCCACCGCAATGGCCGGCACCATCGGCGGCGGCGGTGTGGGCGACCTGGCCATTTCCTACGGCTACCAGCAGTTCGACTCCATCGCGATGCTCATGACCGTGATCATCCTCATCATCATCGTCCAGGCCATCCAGTCCCTGGGCAACACCCTCGCACGGCGGGCACGGGCCTAGGGTTGGGGGCTCCGGCCCCAAAGGAGCGTTCGGCACCACGAGCGTTTCTACGAGTTCTGCGGGTCTGCAATTCCCCGCCGAAATAGCGGGTTCCCTGCAGTGAGGTCCAGGCACTCCTCGAGGAACCCCACCCGCATGCCAGTGCGGAAGAGGAAATTATCAAGAGCCACGATCGTCGCAAGCACAGAGTTTGGCTCGTAAGGTGCCCCAAGTAACCTTTCAGCACGGTTCTTCGCGCTATCTGGAACCCTTGGTTGGTCACGAGTGAAGCTGTTCCACAAACGCGATGAATGAGCACACTTGTTCCTTAGAAAAGTGAAGGAACGCAACTGACTAGCAAGAAACGGTTTACCTACCCCCAGTGTGGAACATGTCGCCGCGTATACGTGTCCACCATCATTCCTGTATGTGATGGCTTTAGAAAGCGTGCCCAGGGAAAAGGTCTCCACTGCCACCCACACCGGAACGTCCTTCAGCCAGGCAGAACCCGTCCCCATTGCATCCTTACGGTACTTACTCACAAAGGGTTCTTTTGACCGTACTCAGTGCAAAGGCTGTTCGCGTAGCAACTTCGGCTTGCTGGATTCCGTCCATTAGAAAGGACCTCAGGCGCGCATCCAATTCATACAAGTCAACGATTTCGCCCCACGCAACATCAGTGACGAAGGCGTCGTTTCCGTTCGCAAGATCTTCTTGGAAGTAGCGCATATAGCCGGAAAACCGGTAGTAGTTATTCCGCTCCAAGAAATGAGCAACATCTTTTTCAGACGGGATTCGCAGCCCCCGAGAAACAATTTTGTCTACCTGCTCTTGGATAGACAGATAGTCTTTCCGCCTGTTCACAGACTCAAGAATAACAAGCCCCCCTCTCATATTGCGCTGTTCTAATGAGAAGCTTGGAGGGGGTCTCGATTGAGTAAAATACTACTCAATCTCACAGATAGTGCAAAGAATTGTTCACGTTTGTTCCCAATGAGCTTCACTAACCAACTAGCCGCCAAGCACAATAGGCAAGCTGCGCCCCCTACCCATCAAACGCCGTCATGGCCAAGTAGGCCTCCGAGAAATGCGCGGGGTTGTCCAGGCTGATTTCGCACATGTGTTGGACTTTCTCAATGCGGGTGCGCACGGTGTGCCGGTGCACCCCGAGGGCGTCAGCGGTGTTTGCCAGCTGGGCGCTGTGGCGGAGAAAGACGGCGAGGGTCTTCTCTAGTTCCGTGCCGTGCGCGGCATCGTAACTGTTCAGGCGGCCGAAAATTTCTTCTCGTCGGGCAGCCAGCGCTTGGGCCACGGCGGGTTCATGCAGCCAAGGCAAGTTGGTGTCGCTGGTTTGGGAGACATCTCCCGGCCGGAGTGTGCGCGTGCGGGCTTCGAGTTGCCCCACGTGTTCGGGGGTGAGCCCTGCCAAAACGACGGGGCTACCGGCGGCGATGCGCACTCGACTGGAGTGTTCGCCGAGGTCATCGAGAATGTGGCGGATGTTTATCTCGGGGCGCACGACGAGGAGGAAGGTGGTTTCAGTCAGGCGAAGAGCATGAAGCAGTTGGTCGCGATTGTGGGCATGGCGGTCGAGAGTGTCTAGGACTGTCTGCATGGCACGACGCGATTGCGTGGCAATGACAATCGGGCGGGCAAAGCCATCGGCGTCCACGGGGGCGTCGACACTGTCGGCGTAGAGCTCCTCGGCGTTCTTGATTCCCAGTTGGATGCGCAGGGCATAGGAGTTGATCTGGTTGTGCACCCGCCGGAGTTGGGCTGGCCGGGAAAGCAATGTTGCTGCTAGTCCAGCGTAGTGGCGGATGAGCGAGCGGTCCTCCCCCGTGATCACTCGCGTGGAGGTGACATCAACGATGTAGGGCTGTTGGGTCTCTGAGCTGATTTTGTATGAAGTGGTGTGGGTCTTTTTCATCGCGTTGTAGCTGCGCGCTACTTGTTCCGCGATGATGCGCCCGTTGGCGTCGGAAATTGCTACGCGCGCTTCGAGAGATTCAGCAACGTCGCGGGTCAGTGCTTTCATGTCACCCGAAATGGCGGTACGGGTGAGTTTTTCCTGTGCCTGCAAGAGTTGCTGTTGGGCATAGGCGCGCTGGTGTTGTTCGGCGGTGGAGCGGCGGTGTTGTTCTTCGTAGACGGCGCTGACAATGCGCGAAAACGGGACGGGGCGTGCAACTTCGTACAGGCCAATATTGTGTTTCCGGGCGCTGTCAATGACCGGTTCGGGCACGGAGCTAAAGACATCACTGATACCAAAGCCCACGGCCACGGCCCCTTGCTCAGCGAGGTGCTGGATGTAGGCAGGCAACTCCTCGCAGCGATCGCGGAAAGCGGCGCCGACGGTGAGGACGAAAGATTCGGGCTGGATGAAGTGTTCAGGGGCTTCTAGTTCATTGGTCTGCACGACGGAGAAGCTGGCGGTGGGTGCGGAGATAATTTCGGTGACGCCGAGGCGAGAGTTTTTGGTCAAAAAACTAAAAGGGAACATCACACAATCTCCACTGCGTACAATTCGTCCAATATTTTTCGCCGTACTGTACATGACGGACATCACCTTCTTCACCACATACTGGTTTGACTACACGAAGTCCTCAGTAGAGAAGGAGTGATCATGCAAGACCTCACCTACCGCCTCCCGCAGAAGCGCACCATCACGAGCGCGCCTACGGAGGGAGACAATGCCCGCCTGGACGCGCGTCGCGAGCACGCTGTCGCACGGGCTTTGGTGCCCGGCCTTCCGCGGTACATCGTGGATGGTGATGGAGGGGTGCTTATCGACGTCGACGGGAACTCCCTCATCGACTTCGCCTCCGGCATCGCCGTGACCTCGGTAGGTGTGTCCAATCCTCGCGTGACCGCAGCTGTCACTAAGGCAGCACAGAAGTTTACCCACACCTGCTTTTTGGTCACCGGCTACGAAGGTTTCATCGACGTGTGCGAGAAGCTCAATGAGCTGACCCCGGGTGACTTCCCGAAAAAGACTGCGTTGTTCAACTCCGGTGCGGAAGCCGTGGAAAACGCTGTAAAGATCGCCCGCGCGTACACCGGCAAATTCGCTGTGGCCACCTTTGATAACGCCTACCATGGTCGCACGAACTTCACGCTGGCCATGACTGCGAAGAACAAGCCGTACAAGACTGGCTTTGGTCCATTTGCCTCCGATGTTCACCGCCTGCCCATGTCGTACCCGCTGCGTGATGGCCTGTCGGGCCAGGAGGCAGCTGACCGCGCGATCCGCGTGCTCGAAGGCCAGATTGGTGTGGAGAACTTGGCGTGCGTGGTCCTAGAATCCATTCAGGGCGAAGGTGGCTTCATTGAGCCGGCGGAGGGTTTCATGCCGGCCATTGCAACATGGTGCCGCGAGAACAACGTTGTCTTTGTGGCCGATGAGATCCAGGCAGGCTTGGCCCGCACCGGTGACATGTTCGCCTGCAGCCACGAAGGGGTGGAACCAGACATGATCACCTCCGCAAAAGCATTGGCGGACGGCATGCCACTGTCCGCTGTGACTGGCCGTGCGGAGATCATGGACGCTCCTGGCCCCGGCGCACTGGGGGGCACGTATGCCGGTAACCCGCTGGCCTGTGCGGCAGCGATGGCTGTGTTTGAGGAGATCGAAGAGAACGATCTGTGTGGTCGCGCCCGTGAGATTGAGGCCATCATCCGTACCCACCTCGAGCCGTTGCTGGCACATGAGGAGGTCAAGGATGTGCGTGGCCGTGGCGCAATGATGGCCATTGAGTTGGATACGGCGGAGCGCACCGCAGCAGTAGCTAATGCCTGTAAAGAGCAGGGTGTGATCACCCTGACCTGTGGTGTTGATGGCAATGTCATCCGGCTTCTGCCCCCATTGGTGATCCCGGAGGCGCTGTTGAACGAGGGGCTGGAGATCCTCGTTGCCGCGTTGAAGAACACCTTCTAGCCACCGCGTACACCCAAGGAGTGAGACGATTATGACCTTGTTTAAAGACCCCCAGCTGCCCACCGATCTGCCGCTGGATCCACGTGCTGATACCTCCGCACGCCGTGAACATTTTGATGTGGTCAACCCGGCTACGGAAAAAACCATTGCGCACGTGGTGAACACGGAGGCGGAGGATTGGCTTGGGGCGCTTGCTCGGGCCGTCGATACGCAAAAAGCATATGTGGCGTTCACGCCGCGGAAGAAGGCGGACATTTGCCACGCGATCTACAAGGAGATCATGGCGCGCCAGGAGGAATTCGCGCGCACGATGACCTTAGAGATGGGCAAACCACTCATTGAGGCACGCGGAGAAACGGCGAACACGGCGGATTATTTCCGCTGGTTCGGCGAGGAAGCTGTGCGCATCCCCGGCCGGTACGCGCAGTCACCAGCGGGTGCTGGTGACATTGTGGTGACGCGCACCCCGGTTGGTCCGGTGCTGGCTATCACGCCGTGGAATTTCCCGCTGGCCATGGGCGCGCGCAAGATCGCCCCGGCACTGGCTGCTGGCTGCCCAGTGCTGGTCAAACCCGCCGCGGAGACCCCGCTGTCCATGCTGCTGCTGGGCCAGGTCATCGCGGATGTGCTGGAACGTTTCAGCGCCCCTAGGAACCTCATCCAGATCCTCCCCACCACCGACGCCGCCAAGCTGTCTGAAACATTGATGGCGGATGCCCGCCTGCGCAAGATCACCTTCACCGGTTCCACCGCGGTAGGCAAGATCCTCATGCGGCAGTCCGCGCAGAACCTGCAGCGCGCATCGATGGAGCTGGGCGGCAATGCACCCTTCGTGGTGGCGGAAGACGCGGACATGGAGCTCGCGCTCAGCTGCGCTATGCAGGCGAAACTCCGCAACGGCGGTGAGGTGTGCGTGGCAGCCAACCGCTTCCTCGTGCACGAATCAATTGCCAACGAGTTCACCCAGCGCCTCTCCGAAAAAATGGACAAGGTTGTCATGGGCAATGGCCTGGAGGAAGACACCACCTTGGGCCCCATGATTACCGCTGCGCAGCGCGACCGCATCCATGCACTGGTCACCGAAACGGTTGAGGCCGGCGCCACCGTCCACCGTGGTGGTGAGATACCGGAGCAGACCGGCTACTTCTATCCGCCAACGGTACTCAGTGGCATCCCCGCGGATGCACGCATCCTGCGCGAGGAGATCTTCGGCCCGGTGGCCACCGTGAGCACATTCAGCACGCTAGATGAGGCGATTGAAAAGGCTAATGACACGGAGTTCGGCTTGGCATCCTACGGGTTCTCCGAAAACGTGCACACCTGCCAGCGCTTTGCCAAAGAGCTCAATGCCGGAATGGTGGGCATCAACCGAGGCATGATCACCGACATCGCCGCCCCATTCGGCGGCATTAAGCAGTCCGGTTTCGGCCGGGAAGGCGGCGCCGAAGGAATCGAAGAATACCTGGACATCCGCTACATCGGCTCCTAACCCTCCGCAAACCTCCAACCACAACCCATGAGAAAGGGCTACACCCATGAAACTCAGAGTCCTTGAGATCGCCATGGCCTTCGTCGGCGTTCTGGTCGGCGCCAGCTTCGCCTCTGGCCGCGAGTCCCTCCAGTACTTCGTCGCCTTTGGCAACTGGGGTCTGCTCGGCGCATTCCTCACCTCACTCGCACTGACGCTCACCGGTTTTGCCATGCTTCAACTAGGCAGCTACCACCGAGCGAAGGAACACACGGGTGTGTTTGACGCTATTTCCGGGCCAATCGTGTCCAAGATTCTTGATGGCGCGACACTGGTGTGCTTGTTCTGCATCGGCTTCGCCATGTTCGCCGGTGCGGGAGCAAACCTGAACCAGCAGTTCGGCTGGCCGGTGTGGATCGGGGCGACCATCATGCTGGTGCTGGTTCTGCTCACCGGCTTGCTGGACGTGGACAAGGTGACGGTGGCTATTGGTGCCTTGACGCCGTTGATCATTGTCATGATCGCCATTGCCACAATTTGGACCATCGCCACCGCTGAGCCGGACTTTTCCACCCTGCACGAACAGGCAACACAGATTCCTACCACCCTGCCTAACTGGTGGGTAGCGGCGATCAACAGTATTGGCTTGCAGATCATCGTCGGGGTATCCATGGCCATCGTCATCGGCGGCAACCTCTTTGACCCGCGTGAAGCGGGCTGGGGTGGCCTGGCCGGTGGCGCCTGCTTCCTGCTCCTGCTGGCCATGTTGGTTACCTCGCTGTACCTCAGCGTGGACACCGTCCAGGACAATGAGATGCCAACGCAGGCCATGATCACCGCGATCAACCCAGTACTTGGTCTTGTAATGACATTTGCCATCTACGGCATGATCTACAACACCGCGATCGGCATGTTCTACGCCTTTGGCAAGCGCCTCGCCCGCAACAAACCGAAAAATTTCTACCCCATCTACGTTGCCGCCGTGCTGATTGGTTTCGTGCTCAGCTTCATCGGCTTCAGCAACCTCATCGGCTGGGTCTACCCGGTTCTGGGTTACATGGGTCTACTCATCATGGTCATCATCGGCTGGGCATGGTGGACGCACCGCCATGAGTTGAAGAAGGAGATCTCCCTGCGCAGGGAAGCACGCAGGCTTTTCTTCTGGCACGGCAGCGCCGAGGCCGTACCGGATTCTCAGTGGAACATGCTGCAAGACTCTGCCCGGCGCTCCAATATTGAGGATGACAAGTTCATCGAGGAATTGGAACAGGCAACCCAGGCCGCGAAAAGAACCAGGAAATCAAACAAAGGACAGTAAGAATGGCACTCCAACAACCTCAAGGTGGCCCCCTGCACGGCATTGTTGTAGCGGATTTCTCCCGCGTCCTCGCGGGCCCTTACGCGACAATGCTGCTCGCGGACCTGGGCGCCACCGTGATCAAGGTAGAAGGTCCCACCGGTGATGACACTCGCCAGTGGGTTCCGCCGAAGCGCGGCGATGTGGGCACGTACTACCTGTCCATCAACCGCAACAAGAACTCGATCAAACTCGACCTCAAAAACCCGGATGACTTAGAAACGGCTTACGCGATCATTGATCGTGCGGATGTGCTCATCGATAACTTCCGGGTGGGCAGTTTGGATAAGTTCGGGCTGGACCCGGAGAGCGTCGAAAAGCGATGGCCCGATCTGATCCACGCGAAGATCACAGGCTTTGGCTCACGTGCCGGCGCGCAGCTTCCGGGCTATGACATGCTCATTCAGGCATCAAGTGGCTTCATGTCCATCACGGGCTCGCCCGATGGGCCACCGCAAAAAGCAGGTTACGCGTTTATCGACGTGCTCACAGGCCTCCACACCGCCGTCGGCATCCTCGCCTCCCTCCTGCGCCGCGAACGGTTCGGAGGTGGCGGCGAAACAATCCGCACAAACCTGCTCTCGGCGGCATTGTCCTCCATGGTCAACATGACCTCCGCCGCCGTGGCATCTGACGCGGAAATGACCCGCACGGGCAACGACCACCCGTCGATCTTCCCGTACGGCCCCTTCCCCGCCAAAGACCGTGAACTGGTCATCGCCGTGGGCAACAACAAACAATTCGCGGTCTTCGCCGAGGGGCTCGGCGCGCCCGAGCTTATCGACGACCCGCGCTTTGCCACCAACGAACAACGCAACACCAACCGCGAAACACTGAGACCCATCCTGCACGACCTGCTGGCGGCGAAGAACGCGCAGGAATGGATCGACCTATTCCGCACCAAAGGCCTCCCCATCGCCCCGATCCTCACCGTGCGCGAAGCCGTGCACTTTGCCGACGATCTTGGGCTAGAACCCATCGTGCGCATCCGAACCAAGGACGGCACCGACGAAATCCCCTTCGTGTCCAACCCCTTGGACATGAGCTCCGGCGCCATCCAATACACCAAGGCCGCGCCGGGCCTCGACGAAGACCGCGACGACGTCCTGGAATGGATCGCCACCACCCCGGCCAAGACCTCAACCGAATAACCCCCACTACTTTCATCTCAACCCCGAGAAAGGACCCATCATGACTTTTGCAACCGACCTGCTCAACTTCGACAGCCTCCTCTCCCCCGACGAGATCGCATGGCGCGATGACGTCCGCGCATTCGTCGAAACCGAAATCAAACCCCACGTCGGCCAGTGGTACGAAGACGCACACGTACCCTTCGAACTCATCCCCCGCTTCGCCGAAAAAGGCATGATCGGTGCCCACCTCTCCGGCTACGGCTGCCCCGGCCGCTCCGCCGTCGACTACGGCCTGGCCATGCTCGAAGTCGAAGCCGCTGACTCCGGCCTGCGCACCATCTTCTCCGTCCTCGGCTCCCTGGCCATGACCTCCATCCACCTCCACGGCACCGAGGAGCAGAAGGAAAAGTACCTGCCCAAGATGGCCGCCGCGGAACTGCTCGGCGCCTTCGGCCTCACCGAACCGTTTGCTGGTTCCGACCCTGCCTCCATGACCACCCGCGCCACCTACAAACCAGGTGAAGGCTGGGTCCTCAACGGCGAAAAGCGCTGGATCGGCCTGTCCCACTACGCCGACCTGACCATCATCTGGGCCAAGGTTTCCACCGCCGACCTCGCCGCCGCAGGCCTCGACGGCATCCCAGAAGGCCGGGAAGAAACCGTTGCTGGGTTCATCGTGGAAAAGGGCACCCCCGGCTTCAACCCGCAGCAAATCGACCGCAAACTCTCCATGCGCGTATCCACCCAGGCGCACATCTACCTGAAGGATGCCCTCGTCGGCGAAGACAAGATCCTTGCCGGCCGCTTCGGCCTCAAAGCACCCCTGATGTGCCTCAACGAAGCACGCTACGGCATCGGCTGGGGTGTGCTCGGTGCTGCGCGTGACTCCATCGAGTGCGCACTGGCCTACGCCCAAGAGCGCACCCAATTTGGCAAACCCATCGCCGGCTTCCAGCTCACCCAGAAGAAGCTGGTAGACATGGCAATCGGTTTGAACCAGGGCTACCTGCTGGCCCTGCACGTCGGCCGCCAGAAAGACGCCGGCACCCTGGACATCTCCCAGATCTCCGTAGCCAAACTGCAAAACACCCGCGTAGCCATCGAGATCGCCCGCGAAGCACGCACCATCCTCGGAGGAAACGGCATCCAACACGAGTACTCCCCCATCCGCCACGCCGCGAACCTCGAATCCGTGCGCACCTACGAGGGCACCGATGAAATGCACACCCTCATCCTGGGCCAGAAGATGACCGGGCTGAACGCATTCGCGTAAGGCCGCGCTCACGCCGGGATCTGCTGTGACGACCGCGAGATTCGTGCGACGCCCCTCGACGCTTGCCGACGGCGCATCCATAACCCTCGACAACACAAGACGGATTAAAACCCGTAAATAATGAGAAACACCGCCGATGTGAACTGCTCGGCGGTTTTCTTCTTGGGGTTAAAGGGCTAATAGGGTTAAGGATCAAAAGTGTGTCTGGTGCCGGCGTGGCGTGATCAGTTTAG
>NZ_JRNG01000017.1:0-66986 GCF_000759055.1 Corynebacterium tuscaniense DNF00037
ACACAAAACTACACACACCCAACCAACAACACAAATCCCCTGGTTATCTCATGTTTTTTAACGGTTCTTTTGAGCATGTTTTGGGTTGATTAAACCCATGAGATACCCAGCCTGAATGACGATGCCGACCAATGCGATGATTCCCGCTGTGGCCAGCGCAAAGATGACTGCGCCGTCGAGGAAGCTTTGAGTATCCGATGCCCCATTTGCGATGAAGAACATCATGTAGGCGGGAAGCATGCCTAATTCCGTGCGCCAGATCTTCATGGCCCCACCCAAAACAGCACACGCAAAACCGCCGGCACCGGTAACTATCACCGCTGGCCAGGTGCCCGTCACGGGACTGAACAACCCGGCCACAACGATATAGACCACCACCGCGGCGATGGCCGCCGCCCATGACAATGCGAACCACTGTCGTCGGGGCACGCCGTAGCTTGCGCCCGTTGCCGCACCGGTAATTCCGAGACCCTGCATACAATATGCCGAATACCAGATCATGATCGGCAGGCCACCAAGGAGTGGACGCAATGTGTCGTTACCAATGAAGCTGGTCAAAGGGATCATGAGTGAGTGCGCACTACCCGCACCTAGAGCCCACAGCAGCTGCGGTTTAAAGATCAATTCGAATTCGAAGCTGCCGCTTCCAAGGTGCGAACCCGCCTTCCGGTCATCAGCCACTCCATCGCCGGCTATGTATTGCCCGCCGAAGAGCAGCCCCGACACCAGCGCCACGAGTGCGCCCGCAATGCCAACCCAGTCCGGGCGCGCGAGTAATGCAATGCCCGCGCTGAACACCACGGCGGGAACAACCGCCATCGCAGTCAGTTTCATGGTGCGTGACTTCGGCATTCCGTACGCCGTGTAGGCGGTGTCCTCCGACGACAACGCCCCGATCATGACGACCGTCAGGATCATTGGGCCAAAGATGACAGCAACAGGCGAATCGCGGGTGACATGAAGCAGCCCGGATGCGAGCATCGCAAGTATCGGGACCATCCAGATCAGACGCGTCAGCGGTGCTGCGACAAGTTGGTGGCGGAAATATCCGAGCAGGCTCGTGTTCATCTAGGACACCTCCAAGTAGTGCTCGATGAGGTCGTCGAAAGTGGCAGCGCGGGCATGACGCGGGGCGTCGTAAATGGGCACAAGGTCCGGGCCCGCGACAGCGAAATCATCGGCATCCTCAGGGGCGCATTGCTTGAGCACGACCCCGTCGCGTCCCAGAATCACCGCATCATCCAGGACTTTCGCCGCGTCGTCGATATGGTGCGTGGCCATCACGATCGTCCGGCCGGAATCTGCCTGGGCGAGAAGATGACGGTAGAACACATCGGTGTTGTGGGTATCCAGGCCGACATAGGGTTCGTCGAGAAGCAAAAGCTCCGTGCCCGAGGCCAGCCCAATAATGATGGCGACCATGGCGCGCTGTCCGCGAGAAAGTTTGTCGTAACGGGTGCTCAGGGCATCGCCCATCTCGAAATCGGCGGTGAGCTCGTCGACAAGCGCTTGATTCCACGTGCGGTAACGCAACTGCGCACCTTTGATCACGTCAGTGCCGGACCACGAACCCGGGTAGGCGGTATCCACACCCGTCAAGCAGGTGTTATCCATGACGCGGGCATTGTCGAAGGGGCGCTCACCAAAAACCTTGACCATGCCTGAATCAGGTTTGAGCTGGCCTCCGATGATCTTCAGCAGCGTGGATTTACCCACACCATTTCGACCGAGCAAGCCGTGGATGCCGGGGCCGAAGTCCACGGTGACGCCCTGCAAGACGTCGTTCTTGCCAAAGCTGTGAGCCAAACGTGAGACATAAATGGTCATTGGTACATTCCTCTACTTTCTGCGACGCGGTCGATGAGGTCGTGGAGGTCGGTGCGGGCGTAGCCCAGGCGCAAGGCTTCGTCGATAAGCGGTGCAATGTAGTCGCCAGCGAAGTCCTCGCGGCGCTTGGCGACGATGCGCTCGGGTGCACCCTCTGTGACGAACATTCCGATACCGCGGCGTTTTTCTAGGACTCCTGCTTCGACGAGCAAGGTCAACCCTTTGCGCGCGGTGGCGGGGTTGATGCTGTGGAATGCGGCGAGCTCATTCGTTGATGGGGCGCGTTGGCCGGGCTTGAGTTCGCCGTCCATGATCTGGTCCTGGATTAGCCGTGCGATCTGAAGGAATAACGGTTCTGTGTCATTGCCCACCTTTCACCTCCGGTTAATTAGTTGATTAACCAACCGTACAACCAAGCGAAATTTTTCACAATGAAAACACGTTGAACAAAGCAGAAATCACTCACGTGCGCCTTCTTCGACCTGGTCAATGCGATTTCTCAGCGAGAGCCATACAAGTCAGGCAAACTGGGTGAGCGACAAAACTTTTAATTACATGAATAGATACGGAAGTCAGGAGCCATGCTTGAACGCACACTCGTCTTTGTGGACACGTCTTACCTGCTCGCGAGCTTTTACAACTCGTGGGAGACAGGTGCACGTTCACAGTTAGAAATTGATCTCCCGGAGGTTGTTGCCAATCTTTCCGGCATGATCACGCAGCAGCTTGATCAGCCGATTCACCGTCAGTACTGGTACGACGGCATCCCCGACTCAGGCCCGCACCGCTACCAACGCGCGCTGCGCACGTGTGATGGCGTGCAGCTGCGCACCGGCCAGCTCATCGAATGGGGTGAACGTCGCACACAAAAAGGTGTGGATACCCGTCTCGTGGCCGACGTCGTGGTCAACGCCATGCGTGGCCAATTCACTGACTTTGTACTGGTCAGTGGCGATGCTGACATGATCCCAGGCGTGGAGGAAGCCACGAACGCCGGCATCCGCGTGCACCTCTATGGCTTCGGTTGGGATTCTATGTCGTCGGCCCTGCGCCACGCATGTGACACCACGACGATCCTCGATCCGCGCGAGGATTTCGCCGACGCCATGCAACTGCAGGTTCTCGAAGGGCCCCTCCCGCCAAGCATCCGCGAACGCCCCCTCGCCGATGCCGAAATGGAGGACAACGAGGGCATGTGCGACATTCCGCGCCCCGACGGTGAGCAACCACTATCCGCGCAGCTTATCGACGCCGCCGGTGAAGCCCCCAGCTCCGAGCCAGAGGCTACGCAGGAGGCTATGCCGAAACCTGAAAGGGCCACCGTACCTTCCCCGGCACAGCTGGCGGACACGACCAGTGACGTTGGTGCAAGCCACACGCCAAAGCCATCCATGATGGCACCGCGCCGCAAGCTGCGTTCGCGTTATGTTCCACTGCCGGAGGAGGTGTGGACTTCCTCCGGGTTTCAAACTCCATTTGACGTGGGACAACAGTATGCAACGTGGTGGTTTGATAACGCCGCTTCTTCAGAGCAGCGCGACAAGGCCCACATGCTGTCCGGCGGTGGTTTGCCACCAGAGATTGATCGCCCGCTCCTCCAGTTCGCCTGTGAAACTCTGCATGAGTACACGTTGAGTGAGAACCAGCGCGTCAATCTGCGCGATGGTTTCCACTCGGGGATTCGCGCGGTACTGATCAATATTCGCAGGAACCAGACCTAGAACTAGTCGGATTCGGTGTCTGGGGTGAGTTCACCGTTAGTAGCAGCTTCTTTCTTCATAGCTGCGCGGATCTCCGCCAGCTTGGAGGTCGCAGCAATATCGGTGTTAGCCTGACCGGATTCAATCTCTGACATGACATTGTCCGGGTTGGATTCGGCGAGTTCCTGCTGGCCAAGTGCGGTGGTGTAGCGGCGCTCAATCTTGTCACGCACACCATCCAGGGTGGGCACGGAATCATCCGTGCGGAACTGGCCGATGGTGTCCATGGCCTGCGCCGACATCTCCTGCATGTTGGCCTGATCCACCTGGGCACGGAGGCGGTTGACCTCGGCGAGCTGCTCTTCCAAACGTGCTTCAGACCTGCGCTGTTCTTCCTCAGCCTGCTTTGCTGCCTGCTCTGCCGTCGCGTACTGCGCAGTCAGATCTGCGAGCTCCTGCTCAGTTGTTACCAGCTGTGTGGCGAGTACCTCGGCAGTGTTGTTGAACTCCTGCGCTTTCGCGGTATCCCCCTCTGCCGTGGCCTTGTCCGCCATCTGCAGTGCGGTCTTGGTCTTCTCCTGCTGTTGCGCCTGAGTTTCACGCAGCCGGTTGATCTTGATTTCCAGCTGCTTCTTCTGGCCAATGATCTCCGCAGCTTGGCGCGTAATCGCGTTATGCTGCTCCTTCGCCGCGTTGGCGGCCTGCTCGATCTGGACCTTCGGATCAGCATTCTCATCAATCGCAGAATCAAACGACTGCATGAGGTACTTCCAGCCCTTGCTGAACGGGTTAGCCATGGTTGCGCGTCCTTAACATGTTGGGAGCAAATACGGACCCGAGTTTACGTGGAAATCAGCTAATCCGTCGCTAAGCGAATAAGCCTTAAGCCTCATCCTGCTGCGCGTTTTGCGCGGCGATGTCACGATGGACCTGCTCCATGTCCACGTCGCGGGTGGCCTGGATAAACTCCTCAAGCGCGGCGGGAGGCAGCGCACCGGACTGCTGGCCGAGAAGGATGCCTTCGCGGAAAACAAAGAGAGTGGGGATCGACTGGATCTGAAGCGCGGCAGCGAGACCCTGATTGGCTTCAGTGTCGAGCTTGGCAAAGACGATGTCTTCGTGCTTGTCTGATGCCTTCTCAAATGTCGGGGCGAAAGCCTTGCACGGCCCGCACCAATCGGCCCATGCGTCCACGATGACAATGTCGTTGTCTTGAATAACCTGGGTGAATGTGTCTTCAGTGACGTTAATGGTGCTCATTATTAATCCTTTTCGTCTGCTCGGGTAACGTCTATCAGTGAGTTCAACCCCACTCAGTTTCGATTCATTCCCATTCGGGGCAGAAAAGGAGCAATTGTGACCAAGAACTACAGGTTCGAAGGACCGCAGGACACCACGTCTGTTGAAAAACTTCAGTCTGAAGTGAGCGAGGTGCTGGGCACGCAGGGTGTGGACATTGATGTGGAAGCCGGCCTCATGCAGGTCACGGGTGAAGGTTTCACGGATGAGCAGATCGAGTACGCGGTCGAATACGCGGGCTTTTCGCTTATCGACGTCTAAAGTGCGTCTACCATCAATCCCATGAGTCGTCTACCATCAATCCCATGAGTACTGAAAAAACTGTTTTTAATGTTGACGGCATGACGTGCGCCCACTGTGAGGCCAGCGTCAAGGAGGAGATCAGCGAGGTCCCTGGCGTGACCGGTGTTAACGCTGATCACACGACGGGTGACGTCGAAGTCATTGGCTCCGGTTTCACCCGTGAGCAGATTGCTGATGCAGTCGAGGAAGCTGGTTACACCCTGGCTTAACTAGCTTGACCGATCTGGCTGTGTAAGGAGTTAGACATGACAAGCACCCCCACACCATCGCACCTCGATTTGGGCGTGATGGGCATGACCTGTACCTCGTGTTCGTCGCGTGTGCAACGCAAACTGAACAAGGTCGCTGGGGTGGATGCCACGGTGAACTTTTCCACCGAGACTGCGGCGGTGGACTTTGATCCGTCGTTGACGGACCCGGATGCCCTCATGCAGGTCGTCCGTGATGCAGGTTATGAGGCTTTTGTTGTGGGGGGCGCGGCGAGTGCTGGGTTAGATGAGCCCGATGAGCCGACCCCCGATGTAGACGCGATGCGTGATGCGGAGACGGAGAAGCTCAAGCGCACGGTGATCTGGTCGGCGGTGCTGACCGTACCGGTGTCCGTGCTTTCCATGGTCCCGGCGGTTCAGTTCCCGGGCTGGGAGTGGATCGCGCTAGCGCTGACCACGGTGGTTTACTTCGTGGCCGGTGCCCCTTTCCACCGCGCGACGTGGACGAATCTGCGCCACGGCGCGGTGACCATGGACACACTGATTTCACTGGGCACCACGGCTGCCTACGTGTGGTCACTGTGGGCACTGTGGGTGCAGTTTGCGGGCACCAGTGCGCAGGAAGCGCCACCGCTTTATCTTGAAACCGTCGCGGTGGTAATCACGTTCCTGCTGCTCGGCCGCTGGTTTGAGATGAAGGCGAAGGGGCGTTCCTCCGAGGCTCTGCGCGAGTTGGCCACCATGGGCGCGAAGACTGCCACGGTTCTGCGCGACGGCCAAGAGGTGCGCATCCCAGCTGCTGATCTGCAGGTCGGTGATCAGTTTGTGGTTCGCCCGGGCGAGAAGATTGCCACGGATGGCGTAGTGCTATCAGGCTTATCGACGATTGACAACTCCATGCTCACCGGCGAATCCGTCCCTGTAGACATCGGCGAGGGTGACACCGTCACCGGCACGACAGTAAACCTGTCTGGCCGCCTGATCATTGAGGCCACCCGTGTGGGGTCGGAGACCACGTGGGCGCAGATGATCGAGCTCGTCCGCAACGCGCAGGCCGGACAGGCGCCAGTTGAGCGCCTGGTGGACCGTATTTCCCGAGTTTTTGTGCCTGCAGTGATTGTTGCATCACTGATCACTCTGGTGGTGCACCTGCTCCTGGGGCACGACACGCCGGCGGCGTTCTCCGCTGCTGTTGCTGTGCTCATCATCGCCTGCCCATGTGCGTTGGGGCTGGCCACACCCACCGCAATTCTGGTGGGCACCGGTCGCGGTGCGCAGTTAGGCCTGCTGATCAAGGGACCGGAGATCCTGGAGTCCACACGCAAAGTGGACACGATCGTTCTAGACAAAACAGGCACTGTGACCAGTGGCAACATGTCGGTGGATGCTGTGGCCCCGGCGGCAGATGCTGGTTTGAACGCGGACGAACTGCTCGCTCTCGCGGCGGCTGTGGAATCTGGTTCAGAGCACCCAATCGCCCAAGCAATTGTCACCGCGGCGCAGGAGCGTGGACTTGAGATCCCCGAAGCACAGAGCTTCACCTCCGAAGCGGGGCAAGGCGTGCGGGCGCTTGTCCGTGGCTCCCGCGTGACCGTCGGCCGGGGCCTTGGTGCGGAAGCCGAAGCCTATGAAGCGGAAGGTGCCACCGCCATCACCGTCACTGTGGATGGCACGGATGCTGGGGTCATTGCGGTGAGCGACACCATTAAGGACACGTCCGCGCAGGCAATCGCGGATCTGCGTTCCTTGGGCCTCACACCGTATTTGCTCACCGGTGATAACCCGGGTGCAGCACACGCTGTGGCACGGGCAGTGGGGATAGACCAGGACTGCGTTACGGCATCGGTTCTGCCAGCGGGGAAGGTTGAGGTCGTAGAAAAGCTTCAATCCCAAGGCAAAACCGTGGCGATGGTCGGCGACGGCGTCAACGATGCTGCCGCGCTTGCCACCGCTGACCTAGGCTTGGCCATGGGCTCCGGTACGGATGTAGCCATCCAGGCTGCGGACATCACCCTCATGGGCAATGATCTGGGCAGCGCTGCCGATGCGATCCGCCTTTCTCGACGCACGCTACGCACCATCAAGGGCAACCTGTTCTGGGCTTTCGCCTACAACGTCATCCTCATCCCTGTGGCCGCATTTGGTCTGCTCAACCCGATGTTGGCCGGCATCGCCATGGCGTTTTCTTCCGTGTTTGTTGTGACCAATTCCTTGAGGCTGCGTCGTGGTTGAGTAAGATTCTCCGCCATGACCACCCGTAATGAGCGGCTTGACCGCCTGCCTGTCACATCCAAACACCGCCGACTTCTGGTTGGCTCCGGCATCGGGTGGGCGCTTGACGCCATGGATGTTGGCCTGGTGTCCTTCATCATCGCGGCGCTAGCGGTGCACTGGAACCTTGATAAATCCACCACATCTTGGATTGCTTCTGTCGGATTCATTGGCATGGCCATCGGCGCCACGCTTGGTGGGCTTCTGGCCGATAAGTTTGGTCGCCGCCAGATTTTCGCAGTCACTTTGCTTCTCTACGGTCTGGCCACCGGCGCATCTGCCTTTGCCTGGTCCGTCGGTGCTCTTATGGTCTTCCGTTTCCTCGTCGGATTGGGTCTTGGTGCGGAACTTCCGGTGGCCTCCACCCTGGTCAGCGAGTTCGCGCCCCGACGCAGCAGGGGCCGAATGGTGGTCATCCTCGAGGGCTTCTGGGCAGTTGGCTGGATCCTCGCCGCGGTGATTGGCACTTTCGTGGTCTCTCAGGGCGAAAACGGCTGGCGCTGGGGTTTCGCTCTCGGTGCGGTGCCAGCGCTGTATGCCATCTACGTGCGCATGGGCTTACCGGAATCGGTCCGCTTCCTCGAGTCGAAGGGCAGGCACGAAGAGGCAGAGGCGATCGTCTCCTCCTTCGAATCTGCTGCTGATCCAGCGAAGATAGACCACTCTCCTGTTGCTGTGAACGAATCTGAGGTCAGCGGCGGAATTTGGGGCCCCGATTTACGCCGTCGCACTGCCGCTTTCTGGCTCGTGTGGTTTGGCGTGTCACTGTCCTACTACGGCGCCTTCATCTGGATCCCGTCCTTGCTGGTGGATCAAGGTTTTACCCTCGTGCGCTCCTTCAGCTTCACGCTGATTATTACGCTTGCTCAACTACCGGGCTATGCCGCAGCCGCGTGGCTCATTGAGATCTGGGGCCGGCGCATCACTCTGTCCACATTCCTGGCGGGTTCTGCGTTTTCCGCAGTACTTTTCGGTCTTGCTGCCGCGCCGTGGCAGATCATCGCTGCCGGCTGCCTGCTTTCTTTCTTCAACCTCGGTGCGTGGGGTGCGCTCTACGCCATTGGGCCGGAGCTCTATCCCACCTCCATCCGCGCTACCGGCACGGGTGCCGGGGCGTCCTTTGGCCGAATCGGCTCCATCATCGCGCCGCTTATTGTTCCCCCGGTGTTGGCATGGGGTGGATCAATGGCGGTCTTCGGAGTCTTCGCTGCTGCTTTTGCCGTCGCTGGCATTGCCGCGTTCACGCTGCCTGAGCAACGCGGCAAAGCGTTGGCGTAACGCGCGTCGGGTTTAGCCGCGGGCCATGTTGACAAAGCGCGAATAGTGCAGCTGGTGTGCCACCGCAATCGTGTCAATCGGGCCGCCACGGTGCTTAGCCACGATGATGTCAGCCTCACCGGCGCGCTCATTGTCCCTGTCCTGGGAATCTGGGCGGTACAGCAGCATAACGATATCCGCGTCCTGCTCCAGCGAACCGGACTCACGAAGGTCCGCCAGCTGTGGGCGCTTATCCGTGCGTGATTCCGGGCCACGGTTCAACTGTGAAATAGCAATCACGGGGACTTCAAGCTCTTTGGCCAGAAGCTTCAGCTGGCGAGAAAATTCCGAGACTTCCTGCTGGCGTGATTCCACCTTCTTACCGGAACTCATCAGCTGCATGTAGTCCAGCACCACCAAGTCCAGACCGTGTTGCTGCTTCAGACGGCGGGCCTTGGAGCGGATTTCCATCATGGTCAGGTTCGGGGAATCATCCACGAAGATCGGTGCGGCCTGGATCTGCTGCAATCGGTCGGTGAGTTTCTCCCAGTCCTTTTCCTCCATCTGGCCGGAGCGCATTGCAGACAGTTTGATCTCCGTCTCTGCAGAGAGCAAACGCATAACAATCTCCGAGGCGCTCATCTCAAGCGAGAAGATGACGGAAGTCAGTCCGTTATGGATCGAACACGAACGCACGAAGTCCATGGCCAGGGTGGACTTACCCACACCAGGGCGTGCCGCGATAATAATCATCTGGCCAGCATGTAGGCCGTTGGTCAAGCGGTCCAGGTCAATGAAGCCCGTAGGCACACCCGCCGCAAGCCCACCGTCCTTTTCGTAGGCGGCAAGCTCATCCACTGTGGGTTTAAGCAGTTCCGACAACGGACGGTAATCCTCACCCGTCTGTTTCTGCGCTACGGAGAAGATCTCCTGCTGAGCGCGGTCCACAAGGGCATCGACTTCCATGCCTTCGCCGCCCTCGTAGCCAAGTTGGGCAACGCGCGTTCCCGCGTCCACAAGCTGACGCAACGTGGATTTCTCCGCAACGATGTCCGCGTAATAGCGTGCATTCGCCGCGGTAGGCACCTCAGAGATCAGCGTGTGCAAGTACGGAGCACCCCCAACGCGCTCCAAGTTGCCCATGCGATCGAGCCGGCCAGCAACGATGAGCACATCAATGTCCGAGCCCTGCGAATAAAGCTCCAAAATAGCCTGATAGATCAACTGGTGCGCCGGGTAATAAAAATCCTCCGGCTGCAGCTCCTCAGTCACATCGACGACCGTGGATGCGCTGAGCAGCATAGCGCCGAGCACGCCCTGCTCCGCCTGCCGGTCGTGTGGGGGTTGCCGGTACTCCGTTAAATCCGTGCGGTCCTTGCTAAACCCACGGCTTCGATCTGGCCGATCCTTAAAGCGGGAAGAACCGCCCCGTGAGCCAGACTCCTCCGGCGGTGGTGGCGGTGGGACCGCGCCGTCTGCGAAGCTATCAAAGCTATCTCCGTCAAAGCCGTTCGCGTCGCCGCCCTCGCCGTTGCCAGCCGTGTTTCCGCCTACCGTCATGCCTAACCTCCATTAACCCCGATTGTCCGTAGATGTTACCCCGCGCGGGGGAACTCTCCCGCTTTCTCAGACTTATCCACAACCCGCTGTGGATAACTCTTCAAAATGAACGTCAGTTTCCACACGGACTCTCCACCACTTGTGGATAACCTGTGGATAACTCGACTAGATCTCCACACCTGTCCATAACGCACGAGGTCAAAGGCTTTTTATTCGCTTTAGAAAGGGGCGAAAACTCGTGAATAAAACCCTTACCAGCAGGTTCAATTGGTACCTGAGAATCACCTTATTTTTACCGTTTCGTTACCTAAGTAAATGCTCAAACGCAAGTTATCCACCTTTTATCCACAGGCCATGTGAATAACCTAATGGGAGTCTAAGAAAAGAAACGCGGGCCCCACTCCTCACAAGTGGGACCCGCGTTAAATGCTGTTGTCGTTGGACTGATGTAGGGGCTTTGCCCTATCAATCGCCGTGAAGCGGAATTAAGCGCTCACGACCTCGAAGTTCACCTTGCCCTCCACGTCATCGTGGAGCCTGACCTTGACCTGGTAGCCACCGGTACGGGTGACCAAACCCTTGGGCACGTCAACGCGGCGCTTATCCAGAGCCGGGCCGCCAGCTGCCTCAACGGCAGCGACAATGTCAGCCGGCTTCACAGAGCCGAACAGCTTGCCATTGTTGCCGGTGCGGACCTTAACGGTCACGCCCTGCAGCTGGTCGAGCTGATCACGCAGCTCCTTCGCATGTTCCAGGTCGCGCACAGAGCGCTGCTCCTGGGCACGCTTGATGTCCTCGATCTGCTTCTCAGCGCCACGGGTAGCCACGATGGCCAGACCGCGGGGGAGCAGAAGGTTTCGTCCGTAGCCGTCCTTGACCTCGACAATATCGCCGGGTTCACCAAGGTTCTCAACGGCAGCGGTGAGGATCAGTTTCATGAATCCTTACCCTTCCTCTTCGTGAAAGATGTTCGTTGTTATTGAAATGCTGCGTCTTTAGAACGGTGGCTCATCGTCCATGCCGCCGAATCCACCGGCGGGAGGAGCAGAGTTCCACGGATCATTCGCGGGCTGGTTTTGACCACCCTGGGACTGGTTGCCCTGGTTCTGTCCACCTTGGCTCTGACCGCCGAAACCACCAGTGTTCTGGTTGTTCTGGAATTGCTGGCCGCCCTGGTTGCCACCAAAGCCACCGCCGGAACCGCCCTCACGCGGGTTCCGGGAAACGGAAGCAGAAGCGTACTTCAGGGATGGGCCGACCTCGTCGACCTCGACCTCAAATACCGTGCGGTTTTCGCCTTCGCGGGTCTGGTAAGAACGCTGACGCAAACGGCCATTGACAATGACGCGCATGCCCTTGGTCAGGGATTCTGCGACATTCTCAGCAGCCCCACGCCACACATTGCATGTCAAGAACAAAGCATCCCCATCGTCCCACTGCCCAGTGTCACGGTTGTACGTGCGGGGAGTGGATGCGATACGGAAGTTAGCTACGGCCACGCCAGCCGGCGTGAAGCGCAGTTCCGGATCAGCAACGAGGTTGCCTACGACGGTGATGGGAGTTTCGCCCTGTGCCATGATGTTTCGTCCTTACCTATACCTTTATGCGAATGAGTCCATGTAGTTGTGCTGGTTTTCTTGCACACCCAAGCATATAACCTAGGGTGAACATTGCCCATGCGCTGGGATTTAGCCCTTGTGCACTGGTTTAAACCGGCACGAAAGAAGCCTCGTTCTAAAAGTTCGCGCTTACTTCTTGTCGGTGCGCAGAACCTTGGTTCGCAGAATGTTGTCGTTCAGGTTCAGACGGCGGTCGAGCTCCTGAACGGTCTCGGACTCGCAATCCAGGGTGACTACTGCGTAGACACCCTCTTCCTTCTTGTCGATCGGGTAGGCAAAGCGACGCTTGCCCCAGATATCAACATTTTCCACCTTGCCGTTATCCTTACGGACAGTTTCGAGGAACTTGTCCAGGGACGGGGCAACGGTGCGCTCATCCTGACTCGGGTCAAAGATGATCATTACTTCGTAGTGACGCACGGGACCTCATCACCTCCTATGGTCGTTTCATTGATGTCGGCCACCACCCTTGTGGCAGTGGCAGGAGGGTCGCTTACGTCAAGCAACCACACCAGCGTACCCCAGGGCTCAAGCAGGGAGAAATTGCTTATCGACGCCTACGGGGCCCCTAGTCATCCCTGTCCACATCCAGAACAAGCCCGTCCGGATCAATGTCAACATCAATATCGCCGAGTTCAATCTCCCAGTAGCCGTCATCGTCCCACTCGACTGCTACCGCGGAATCGTTGTTCTGAGCAGCGGTGAGAACGCGGTCGACATCGTCTTTGGTCACGCCTTCGTGGATAAGCTCGGCTTCGGCCTTCTCGGTGTATCCACTGACTGCGGAAGGCAGCTCACGCTGAGACGTATCCTGCTGAACAACAGTTGTTTCAGTCGCTGTTTTCGTCGTTGTCTCCGGCATCGTTTGTGGCTCCTGGGCGCCGCTGCACGCGGCGAGGAAGAGGAGGGTGGGGGCAACTGCAATCGTCGATAGTTTCTTCATGCCTTTCCACCGTACCGACAAACCCTAGGGGTTCGGCGCCGCGAAGAAAACAGCGAGGGAGACAGGCAGGATCGTCATAAAGATGAATGCCAGGATGCCGAGTGTGACGGCGAGGCCGACGGGCTTCTTCCTCACGACTGCCCAGAAGCAGGCACCGAAGAGGGCGAAGGCAATGAAGATGGAGCAGATTCCAAGGATTGTTGCGGTTCCCAATGTTGCTTAGCCTCCTCCCAATCCGCTGGTGTGGTGAGTAGGGGGTCGCAGCCGTAGTGCGCATCGCGGACTTTGTCGCGGCGACGGCCATACATTTGGCGGACAACGAGCACCATGATGGCCACGATCAGTGCATCACGGATGAGCACGATGATGTTGAGTGCGGCGCCAGGCAGACCGAGGTTATCGGTTCCCATCATGTGCCACATGAGAATAGGCCAGACGAGCATGTCGGCTGTCATCCACGTGAGCAGCAAGCGCCAGTGGGGCAGTGCTAGCACCGCAGGCACGACGAGCCACAGGGAGTACTGGGGGCTCCACACCTTGTTGAAGAGCAGGAAGAACCCAATAATGAGGACGAAGAGTTCCGCCACGCGCGGGGTTTGTGGTGCTTTCAGTCCAACGATGAGGACGAAGACGCAGCCGGCGAGGAAGAGTCCGAGCGTCACCGCATTCAAGATGACCGGAGTACCGCCACCCGAATCGAATCCGGTCCAGCCGAAAGCACGGGCGATTACGGCGTAGATCGTGGTCCATTCCCAGCCGCGTTCGGTATTGAGGCGCTGGAATTCATGCCATGCGTCGTAGTTATGCAGCATGATGGGCACGTTGACCACGAGCCAGGACACGACGGTCGCGGCGAGCATCTGCAAGAAAGGCACGAAGTTCTTCTTCCGCAGCGCAATGACAAGGTAGGCACCAAGCAGGAACAAGGGCCACATTTTGAAGGCGGTGCCAAAACCAATGAGCACACCGGCCAGCCAGAACTTCTTCTTACGTGCCGCCAACAAGGCACCGACCATGAAGGCGATGGAGGGAATATCCCAATTCGTAAACGCGTGCATGATCAGCAGGGGAGAGGCCACCACCAGGATCGTGTCCCAGATTCGGTTGCCAGAGAGCTCTGCAACCATGCGCGCGGTGCCCACCCAGACCAGCGCCATGACAAACGCAGTGATGTAAAAATACCAACCGGACTCCGGCAACGCCCAGTCCATGAGCGGGTAGGTCGTGCGCGCAATCCAACCCATGGCTCCTTGAAAAAGTCCGGCGAGCACCGGGTACTCCATGTACCGGGTGAGATCACCTTCAACCCACGAGTAGTCGTACACAAAGCCGGGTTGGTCGAGCCCGCGCCCACCGTAAAGCGGGACGATGTCGTTGTAGCAAAAGGAGGTGTACTGGCGGTTTCCGTCCCAGTTGAGGTGCAAGGAACCATCAATCAGCTTGCCACGCGCACAGTTGGATTTAGCGAGCACACCAAGCGCAAGAAACACCCACGCGACCGAGATGATGGCACGCAACGGCGTCCACCAGCGGCCACGACCGATCTGAGCGAACCGCCCCATCGGTCCGCCGAGTGCGGCCACCATTCCCTGCGCGACGGGCTCCGTCAGCGCAGGTTGTACACGGTCAGCAGGATGTGCCCATCCCGTTGTCACATCAAACCCCTAACCCACTAGCTCGTCTAACAAATCTCCGAGATCCAGGTCAGGTACCGGCACCTGGTCTGGCAGCGGTTCCGGTGCGGGCTCAGGAGCTGGTCCTGGACCATCCGCACCATCTGGTGAATCACCCTCCGGCGGACCAGACGGGTTGGTGTAGATCGGGGTAATCGGGTACGTACCACCGGTGTACGGGTTCACGCCCCAATTGATGGGGGTGGCGGTGGGGAATTGCTTGAAGTCCGTGTTGGCCAGGGAGCTATCCAGCACGCCTTTCCAAATGGAACCCGGCGTCATGGAGCCGTACATGTTGCCACCCCACGCGTTGTAAATCCGGGACGTGTTGTCTGCGGTGCCCACCCACACAGCCACAGCCAGCTCAGGAGTGCCACCAACCATCCAGGCATCCTTCGTGCCACCGGTGTTGCCAAACTGGGAAGTACCGGTCTTAGCGGCGCTGGGGCGACCACCAGCCAAAGCGGAGTGGGACCATCCGGCGATGGGCAGCATGGCCTGGATAACGTTGTCGGCCACCTGGCCGGAGATGCGGCGCTCCTTATAATCCGGATCAAACTCGTAGAGCACCTCACCGTCAGCGGAGGTAACGCGCTGCACAAAGTGGGTTGGGTGCCACACACCACGGTTGATCAAGGTGGCCATACCGGTAGCCATATCCATCACGCGGGACTGGTACTGGCCCAGGACGATGCCGTCGTACGGCTTGCTGCCGTCCGGCTCGCGGAGGGTCTGCGGAACGTCGGGCAGGGAACGCGCCACGCCCAGGGCGTGTGCGGTATCAGCGGTGTCATAGGTGGTGTTGTCCAGGTCCGACTGAATGCGGATGAAAGACGTGTTGTACGAGTTCTTCATCGCCTCGGCCATGGTGGTCATGCCACCGCCACTGTTACTGTCATTCGTAATTCGCGTGTCACCCACGGTGACGGGGGAGGAGTCATACATCGCTGACAGTGGGATGCCTTGCTGCAGTGCGGCAGCCAAACCGAAAATCTTGAACGTCGAACCGGTCTGCAAACCTGCGTTTGCGTAGTCCCAGCCTGAGGGATCGTCGCCACCGTAGTAGCCACGCACTCCGCCTGTCGACGGATCAATCGCCACCACACCAGTCCGCGCATCTTCCTGCAGTGGCGCCATTTGCTGCTCAGCCGTGTCCAAGATGCTCTGCTGCACCACCGGGTCAATGGTGGTAGTGATCTGCAGGCCACGGTTGGTCACATCATCCTCAGTGATGCCAATGTGAGACAGTTCCTCAATCACATGGTTCTTAATCAAACCGTTCGCGCCCGTTGCCTCCGTATATGCGGAGTAAGTGGCCGGATCACGCGTTTCCGGGAATTGCGCCCCGGCGCGCTCCTCTGGGCTCAGCCAGCCTTCTGCAACCATGCCGTCAAGCACGTAGTTCCAGCGGTTCTCCGACTCCTGCGGGTTGTTCCACGGATCCAACTGGCTTGGCAGCTGGATCAGTCCGGCCAACACCGCACCCTCTTCTACGGTCAGCTCCGAAGCGGGTTTGTTGAAGTAGGCCTGCGCTGCAGCCTGAATGCCGTAGGCGTTACGCCCGAAGTAAATGGTGTTCAGGTAGCCCTGCAGAATTTCTTCCTTGGACCAGTTGTGGGTCATCTTGATGGAGTAGACCAGCTCGTTGAATTTACGGGTGTAGGAGTGCTCATTGCCCACGATGGTGTTCTTCACATACTGCTGGGTGATCGTCGAGCCACCACCAGCGGAAGCATTACCAGTGATTTGGCCGAGAAGAGCACGGCCAAAACCGGTGAAGGAGAAACCCGAGTTATCCCAGAAGTCACGGTCCTCCGCCGCGAGCACAGCGTTCTGCACATGTTCCGGCACCTGATCAAGCTTGACCTGCTGGCGGTTACCTTCAGCCGGAACCAGGCGGGCCAGCTCTGTTGAGCTGTCAGAGGCGAAGATGGTGGAGATCTGTGCAGTTTGAATCTCGTCCGGCGCGGGCAAGTCAGCGCGTATGTAGTTCACACTAAAAATTCCCAACGGCACGGCAAGCACGAGAGCGAGCGCCAGAGCCAGCGCCGTCCACCACTGCTTGGCACGGTTGCCTTTAGAATCTGAGCTCTTCGTGGCAGCTGCCTTCGCGCCACCCGCAGTTGCTGCGCCGGTAGTTGCTGCACCGGACGTTGGCTTCTTCGTTGTCTTCTTCACGGTTTTCTTAACCGTTTTCTTCACAACCTTTTTTGCCGCTTTTTTCGGCGTGGCTGAAGAGTTGCCGTCAGCGCTGGCGCGCTTAGGCCCCTCATTGCGCATGCTCGCGCCCTTGTTTGGGTGGGCACCCCGCGGGCTGCGGGAGTTACGGGAATCGGGTTCGCGTGACAATGGAGTGCTCTTCCTGCCTATGAGAACTATTCAGGATGTGTAGGACACATGTAAGGTCAGATTACTTCAGGGTAGTTGTTTCAACCTGAATTCACAGCACGAGGGGAACTACTGGGGCAATTACGCCCTGTCCGTTTCTGCCCGAGCTTCGGTGAGCAAATGGTTCCAACCGCAGTGTCGGCACACCTCAACGCGGTGGACAGTAATAGGTCCTACCTGCGCCGTAATCTCTTCAATCTCTGCCTCGCTGCGCGCTGTGCCGGAGCGGCGACCAAGGTTGTCACCGTAGATCCAGAGCACATCCTGCATGACTGATTCACAGATAGGGCAGGGGCGGGTCGAGTCTGTTCCGTGGTGTTCACCGGCGGCTTTGAGCAAGAAGTCCGCGTCGCAAAGCTCAGCTTGAGGGATTCGGCCCGCATGGAATTCGCGCAAAGTCATACGACGTTCCCATTCGTGGGACACTTCAGCGCTGAGACGAAACACGGTGGGCGAGTGTACTCCAGAGCTGAAAACTTTCATACGATAATTTTCCGCGGAAAATAGCATTTGTATTAACGAATTGCTTACGATAGTGGGCATGATCAACAAAGTGGATGTTGCGCACGAGATCGCTGCAGAAGTGCGACCGTTTTTGACCAAGCTTTATGTTGCTTATTTCCGTATTGCACAGCAGTCTGATCTCACCGGCCCACAGTTGTCCATCATGGAGCGACTGATTGAGTCCGGCCCGATGCGTATTAGCCAACTTGCGCAGGAGGAAGGTATTCGTATGCCAACGGCCTCCAATACTTTGCACCAGCTGGAGCAGCGTGATCTGATCCACCGTGTCCGCGATAAGGAAGACCGCCGTGGTGTCCGGGTGGAAATCACCGAGGTCGGCCGTAAGGAGTATGACCGCGTCGCGGAGGAGCGCACCAAGTACGTCACGGATATGCTGGCCACCCTCGACACTAAGGACCTTCAGCTACTCAAGGACAGCATCCCTGCGTTTGAGAAGCTCTCGGAGCTCTACACCACCCACAACTTGGCTTAAGCGCTAACAACAAGCGCCGGGGCCGAAGTGAGACACCTACTGGCACGGGAGGTTCATGGGGCGGATAAGATTTAATTAGCTTCATCCTTATTTCTCCGTCGATCCTCTCCAGCACATGGCCAAACATTCGCATTTGCCAGCGCTTCTGTCGTCGAAAGGCAGCGAGCGCCCTTTACGCATCGCGGTGAGTTGGGATCAGTCCGGGGAAGAAGCGGTGCATCTTGCGGGGTGGCTCGCGCAATCTCTTCCCGCTGAGATCAGGGTGATTACTACCGCGCCGCGTCCGTGGCCACAGTTCCGTTCCACGTCGAGCAAGAAGTACAAGAAGTGGTTTGAAAACACCCTGGATGAGCGCACTCATGCTGTGCGGCGGGCAATGAAACACCATGTGCCCAGTCGCGCGTGGGACAAGGAATTCTTGGTTTTCCGCGATGGGAAGCCACGTAACAAGCTGCTCAAAGAGGAAATCCAACGTTTCGACGCGGATCTTGTGCTGTTTGGCTCCAAGCCGAAGGCCGCGGAGGGTCGCTTTGTTCCCGCTTCGGCGACGGATATTTTGTTGCGGTCGGCGCCCGCGTCAATAGGCATTATTCCGCGGGGCGCCAAGTTGGCCAAAAAAGGCATCACGCGCGTGAACTTCGCCTTCCTGGACACGAAGGAAGCTGCGCGCAGCTCCACGCGTGGCATTGGGCTGGCCGCGGCGCTCGCACTCACGCTTGATGTGGAATTGCGCATCATGGCCTTCTCTCCGGAGGAGACGTACAACTTCGACGATGATCTCACTCATCGCCCGCTTGTCGACGAATGGAATGAAGCCTCCCTCGCCCTCCTCGACCGCGCCTGGGATGTGGTGATGAACGTGGCCCAGGACTTGAATATCAAAGACCCGCACGCGGAGCTGAAGAACTTTGAGGTAGAAACTCGTGTGAGTGCCGGCGAGGGCTGGTGCACCGTGGTGGATTCGCAGCAGTGGAAGAAGGGCGACCTGCTCTTCGTTGATTCCTCACCGCAGTCAAAAACCCGTTCCGGCTACGTTCACGTCGGTCCGCACACGGCGGAGTTCCTGAGCTACGCCCCAGTTCCAGTAATTGTCTTGCGGGGATAGACTCGGGCTCATGGCTTCCCATGAGAATCGTCCCGGCTTCGCCCCTGGTCACCCAGAAAATGACCTGCATGATTCAGCGGATTACCACAATAAACTCCGCCCGGAGCCACACACCCTAGAGGAGTTCGCGGATCAGCCGGACCCGAAAGTGGTAAACGCCCGCAATGAAGCCTCCACAAAACAGGCCCTCTGGTTCGCCGGTGGCACTGTGGCCATCACTTTCCTCGTGGCCGGAGTCCTCGCCCTCATCGCCCGCATGACAGGCGGCCCCCTGTGCGAAACGGGGGAGGCAACCTGGCTATGCACCAACACGTGGCGCACCGTGTGGGCCGTGGTCAGTTCCATCCCACCGGTCGCCGGCATCCTTGGATGCGCCATCATCATGGTGCGCAAGCTCAACCGCTACGAGCGCTGGATGCCCTGGATGGGCGTATTCTGGCTACCCATCGTGCCCTTTGCCATGTGGTGGCTGACCATCACCATCGGGATCCTGGCCACCGACAGCGCCTAGCTGGCCGTAAACGGCCAGCTAGAACAATAAAGACAGCTAGAAAAGGCCTAGTAGACAAAAGGCCAGCTAGGAACAATCTGCGCAATACGGTTGCTTTTCGCGGCAGGCAGGGCAGCTCAGGTATTGGCGGCGGCACTCTGGTTCGTTAGCACAGTTGTAGTGCTGATTTGTGGGCGCACCGCAGTGCACGCAGTGGCCTAGCTGCACAAAATCTGGATCATTTTCGGGCCCAAATTCGGTGTGCATACGTTTGTCAAAGACGTAGAGGGAGCCTTCCCACAGGCCCTGGTTCCCAAATTTTTCGCCGTAGCGGACAATGCCACCGTCGATCTGGTAGACCTCCTCAAAGCCCCGGTTAATCATGAGGGAGGACAGGATCTCGCAGCGAATTCCGCCGGTGCAGTAGGACACCACCGGCTTGTCCTTCATCCAGTCATATTTGCCGGATTCCAGCTCAGCGATGAAGTCGTGAGTGGTATTCACATCGGGCACGACGGCGTTTTTGAATTTGCCGATCTCCGCCTCATACGCATTGCGGCCGTCGAAAAAGACAACGTCATCACGCTTTTGTACGAGCTCGTTGACCTCCTCCGGCTTCAAATGGCGGCCACCGCCGACGACCCCCGAAGCGTCGACACGCAATTCTTCTGGCACCCCGAAGGTGACAATCTCGTCGCGCACTTTCACGCTGAGTTTCGGAAAGTCCGCTTTACCGCCCTCGGACCACTTGAACTCGATGCCGCGGAAGTATTCCTTGGTTTTGCGCACATAAGTCTTGCAGGCGTCCATCTCCCCGCCGACGGTGCCGTTGATGCCATCGGGGGAGATGATAATGCGACCGAAAAGCCCCAGGCCTTCACAGAGATCCCGCTGCCACAAACGGACCGCCTCCGGGTCGGCGATGGGGCGGAACTGGTAGTAGAGCAGGATCTTTTCTTGCATGCGTCCAGTCTAAGAAGTTCCTGCTGTGGCCGGAAATTAACCCTAGCGGCGGTGGTACAGCGCCTTGCGCCAGTACTGGGGTTCCGTGGTAGCCAGCACACCGAGCGAACGGAAAACACCGGCATCGACGGAACCCAGGATGGTGGTGATGTGCGCGTCACAGCCCCGCAGGGATTGCAGCTGCTCCAGCGCCAAGCGGGCGTTATCGTCCTCCGCGGCGGAAGTGGACAGCGCGATGAGCACCTCATCGGTATGCAGGCGCGGGTTACGCGAACCCAGGTACTGGGTTTTCAGGCGTTGGATCGGCTCAATCGCATCAGGGGAGAGGAGGTGCACCTCGTCCGCGATACCAGCCAAGAGCTTCAGCGCGTTGAGCAGAACGGCAGCAGAAGGGCCAAGCAGGTCGGAGGTTTTACCGGTCACAATCGTGCCGTCTTGCAGTTCCAGTGCCGCACCCGGGTTACCGGTGGCTTCCGCGACGTCCAACGCCGGAGCTACCACCGGGCGATCCGTCACGGTCAAACCCGCTTTCCGCATCACATTCGCGGCACGCACCGGCACCTGCTCATCCACGTCGCCGCGGCGGAAATCCACCTGCGCCGTCAGGAAACGACGAATGATCTCCTGCTGGGCCGCATACCGGCACGCTTCATCATCAGAGATGCAGTAGCCCGCCATGTTCACGCCCATGTCCGTGGGGGATTGGTACGGCTCCGTGCCCGTGGCCTCCTTCAACAGTGCCTTCAGCAGCGGGAAGACCTCAATATCACGGTTGTATGAGGACACCTGCTCACCGTAAGCAGCCAGGTGATACTGGTCAATGACGTTGTTATCATCCAGGTCCACCGTCGCCGCCTCATAGGCCAGGTTCACCGGGTGTTCCAGCGGGAGGTTCCAAATCGGGAACGTCTCAAATTTGGCGTAGCCAGCAGCCGTGCCCCGTTGATTGTCCTGATACACCTGGCTCAAGCACGTGGCCAGCTTGCCGGAGCCCGGCCCCGGCGCGGTCATCACCACAACATCGCGGCTGGTCTGCACATACTCATTTCGGCCAAAGCCCTCCGGTGAGACGATGCGCGCAATGTCATTCGGGTAGCCGGGGATCACGCGGTGCAGGAGCACGCTCATGCCCAGGCGTTCAAGCTTGTCGCGCAGCATGTCGGCCTGCTCGGCGCCGGCTTCATACTGGGTAATCACCACATTTTCAACGAGGAAGCCGCGCTCCCGAAAGACATCAATAAGCCTCAAAACCTCGTCTTCGTAGGTAATGCCCAGATCAGCGCGCACTTTTTGGCGCACGAGGTCCGGCGCGGCCACGCAGACGACGATCTCAACTTCGTCCTTGATGCGCTCCAACATGGCGATCTTGTTGTCCGGGGTGAAGCCGGGGAGGACGCGGGAGGCATGGTGATCGTCGAAAAGCTTTCCGCCCATCTCCAGGTAGAGTTTGCCGCCGATTTCTTCTCTGCGCCTGGAAATGTGCTCCGACTGCAACTCAACGTATTTCTGGCGGTCGAACCCTACTGAGTACGCCATTGTCCCTCCTCGCGTCGTAGCTATCCGGCACTAAAGACTACACGCCCGGCACGCAAAAAAGCCCAGGCTTTCCCCATTGCCTACGAGAAAGTCTCGCGGGCAAGGAGGAGCCTGGGCTCTAGGCCTTGAACAGTGCTTTATCTTGCTTAAGGCCTCAGTGCTTGCTTAAACATCCCTAGGGGTGTTTAAGCAAGGCCGTGTGCAGCCTTGAACTCACGACGCTTCGCGTGCAGGATCGGCTCCGTGTAACCAGACGGGGACTCGGTGCCCTTGAAGATGAGGTCCTTCGCAGCCTGGAAACCAATGGACTTGTCATAGTCCGCGGCCATCGGCAGGTAGTTCGGGTCGCCCGCGTTCTGCTCATCAACCTTCACAGCCATGCGCTTCAGGGAATCCAACACCTGGTCCTCGGTAATGACACCGTGGACGAGCCAGTTAGCCAGCAGCTGGGAGGAAATACGCAGCGTTGCGCGGTCCTCCATCAGGTCCACATCGTGGATGTCCGGCACCTTGGAGCAGCCAACACCCTGTTCAACCCAGCGGACCACGTAACCCAGGATGGACTGGCAGTTGTTGTCCAGCTCCTCAGCCTTCTCCGCAGCGGACCACACATCGCCCTCGGTGCTAACCGGGACGGTGAGCAGACCCTTCAGCGAATCACGGCGGCCAGCGGCACGCAGCTCATCCTGAACAGCGTGGACATCCACCTGGTGGTAGTGGGTGGCGTGCAGGGTAGCACCGGTCGGGGACGGAACCCACGCGGTGTTTGCACCCTCACGTGGCTGGCCAATCTTCTTCTCCAGCAGGGCAGCCATGTGATCAGTCTCTGCCCACATGCCCTTACCAATCTGGGCGCGACCCGGCAGGGAGTGCGCGATACCAGCGTCAACGTTGTGGTTCTCATATGCGAGCTTCCACGGTGCGGTCTGCAGGTCTGCCTTGCGGACCATCGGACCGGCCTGCATGGCGGTGTGGATCTCATCGCCGGTGCGGTCCAGGAAGCCGGTATTGATGAACACCAGGCGGTCAGCAGCAGCCATGATGCAGGCGTCCAGATTGACGGAGGTGCGGCGCTCCTCATCCATGACACCCACCTTGACGGTGTACTTCGGCAGACCCAGGATCTCCTCGACGCGGTCGAAGATCTCGTTGGTGAAAGCAACCTCGTCCGGGCCGTGCTGCTTCGGCTTCACCACGTAGACAGAGCCAACGCGGGAGTTACCGCGCGCATTACCCTCACGCAGACCCGGGATAGCAGCAGCAACGGTGATGATGCCATCGAGCAGACCCTCCGGCACCTCCTCGCCGTCCACGAGAATCGCAGGCGTGGTCATCAGGTGGCCAACGTTGCGGCACAGCATCATGACACGGCCGTGCAGGGAGTCCTCAGAGCCATCCTTAGCGGTGAAAGTGACGTCATCTGCCAAAGTACGCTCAAAGGTCTTGTCACCCTTGGTCACGGTCTCAGAGATGTCGCCCCGGTTCAGACCGAACCAAGTCTCGTAAGCGCCGGCCTTATCAGTGCCGTCAACAGCAGCGACGGAATCCTCAAAGTCCATAATCGCGGTGACAGCGGACTCCAGAACAACATCAGCAACGCCAGCGCGGTCGGTCTTGCCCACCGGGTGCTCACGGTCAATCTTGATGATGATGTGCAGGCCATTGTGGCGCAGCACAATACCGGTCGGCGCATCCTTGGAACCCTGGTAGCCGAGGTAAACTGCCGGGTCCTTCAAGGAGAGCTCCTTGCCCTCAGACACGATCTTCAGGGAACCGTCTTCTGCAACCTCGTAAGAATCAACGTCAGCGTGGGATGCGCCCTCGAGTGGCACAGCCTCATCGAGGAAGTTACGTGCCCACGCAATCACACGGTCACCACGGACCGGGTTGTAGCCCTTGCCCGGCTCAGCGCCACCATCCGTCGGAATAGCGTCAGTGCCGTACAGCGCGTCATACAGGGAGCCGTAGCGGGCGTTGGCTGCGTTGATGGCAAAACGTGCATTCGTAATCGGCACAACCAGCTGTGGGCCAGCTACAGAGGCGAACTCCGGATCGACGTTTTCCGTGCGGATCGCACCGTCCAGCGGCTGATCTACCAGGTAGCCAATGGAGCGCAGGAACTCCTCGTGCGCCGCCGGATCGGGCTGGCCCGGGTTGTCGCGGTAGTACTGGTCCATCGTCGCCTGCAGCTCATCACGGCGGGCGAGCAGTTCCTTGTTCTTCGGGGTCAGGTCCGCGAAGTAGGAAGCAACATCGCTCCAGAACTTCTCAGCATCAAGATTGATCTCTGGGAGCAGCTTGTCCACCACGAAGTCGTACAGCGGGCGGGCAACAGCCAGCCCAGCCACCTCGACGCGCTCGGTGCGGTCTTCGAATTGCGGTGTCGTCATATGTGAGATCCTTTCAGCCAGACTTTGTGTTCGCCCACCCATTCTAGGCAGTGCCTGTGGCACGGGCATGTGCAGGCCAGCTTAGTGATGGCGGTCACCCGCGTTAAGCATTTGCTTATCGACGCACCCCCACATCACCCCCGAATTCGTGAATCGAACCACCCCTCCTTGCCCGCCTTTTCACCCAAAACAAAATCCACTCCGAATAGAAGAAGGCCCTGCTACGAGGGGAAATAAACAGGTGTGGCCTGCTGTTTCGTCGATAAGCGAGCTGCCCAGAAACAAACAAACAGCGATCCAACTCACCCCCTAAAAAAACGTAACATCTCATACGTATTGACTATGCGGTTCACAGATAGGGATACTGGACGTGAACGCCAAGGGCGTGGCTCAACTCACCATGTCTACAGCGTTGTGCCACTGCACACGCCATAACACGAAGTTGAGTGGAAGCTTCCAACTTAGATCCCGTCAGAAAGGGGACCACATGACCACCACAGGACAGGCTCGTACCGCACAGGAAATCCAGAAGGACTGGGACGAGAACCCGCGCTGGAAGGGCATTACCCGCGACTACACCGCAGAGCAGGTAGAGGTTCTGCAGGGCACCGTTATCGAGGAGCAGACCCTCGCACGCCGCGGCGCAGAGATCCTCTGGGACGGCATCACCAAGGGCGACGGCTCCTACATCCACGCCCTCGGCGCCCTCACCGGTAACCAGGCTGTTCAGCAGGTCCGTGCAGGCCTGAAGGCCGTCTACCTCTCCGGTTGGCAGGTCGCTGGTGACGCTAACCTCTCCGGCAACACCTACCCGGACCAGTCCCTGTACCCGGCTAACTCCGTACCGAACGTTGTCCGTCGCATCAACAACGCTCTGAGCCGTGCAGACCAGATCGCACGCGTCGAGGGCGATACCTCCGTAGACAACTGGCTCGTCCCGATCGTCGCTGACGGTGAGGCCGGCTTCGGTGGCGCCCTCAACGTCTACGAGCTGCAGCGCGCAATGATCCAGGCTGGTGCCGCTGGTACCCACTGGGAGGATCAGCTCGCTTCTGAGAAGAAGTGTGGCCACCTCGGCGGCAAGGTCCTCATCCCGACCCAGCAGCACATCCGCACCCTGTCCTCCGCACGTCTGGCAGCAGACGTCCTCGACGTCCCGACCGTGGTCATCGGCCGCACCGACGCTGAAGCTGCAACCCTGCTGACCTCCGACGTTGATGAGCGTGACGCTAAGTTCCTCACCGGCGAGCGTTCCGCAGAGGGCTACTACTACGTCAAGAACGGTGTCGAGCCCTGCATCGACCGTGCAAAGTCCTACGCTCCGTACGCTGACCTGATCTGGATGGAGACCGGTACCCCGGACCTCGAGCTGGCTAAGAAGTTCGCCGAGGGCGTCCACGCTGAGTTCCCGGACCAGCTGCTCGCCTACAACTGCTCCCCGTCCTTCAACTGGTCCTCCCACCTCGACGAAGAGGAGATCGCCAAGTTCCAGAAGGAGCTGGGCAAGATGGGCTTCGTGTTCCAGTTCATCACCCTGGCTGGCTTCCACGCTCTCAACTACTCCATGTTCGACCTGGCTTACGGCTACGCTCGCGAGGGCATGCCGGCGTTCGTCGACCTGCAGAACCGCGAGTTCCAGGCAGCATCCGAGCGCGGCTTCACCGCTGTCAAGCACCAGCGCGAGGTTGGCGCCGGCTACTTCGACCGCGTTGCCACCACCGTCGACCCAAATTCCTCCACCACCGCCCTCAAGGGCTCCACGGAGGAGGGCCAGTTCTAAGCTTGTAGCTTGATCTGACCAGAAGCCCGCACTGCCGTTGTGTAGTGCGGGTTTTCTCTTTGCTCAGGTTGGGGCGGGTCGGCTGGGGCGGGTCGACTGGACTTGAATTTAAAAAATCGTGCACAAAATCACTATTTTCCCAGGACGCGCCCTCAACTTTCGAAAATCGTGCACAACTCCCGCCGGGATCAAGCCCCGAAGGAGGACGAATACAACCCACCCGACACTGACCACGCCCCAAAACGTGCACTGAAAAGCGTAAACTCAGTAACCATCAATCCCCGAAATACACCACGAACGAAGGAGCACATATGACCGACATCCAGTTCATCGCCACCGCCGACATCGCCGACATCCACGACAAGGACGTGCAAAGTTGCGACATCCAGTTCCGCAACTACGGCGGCAAGATCGAATTCTGCGGTGAGATCCAGACGATTTCTTGCTTCCAGGACAACGGCCTGGTCAAGAAGACGCTGAACTCCCCAGGCGAGGGCAAGGTGCTCGTCGTGGACGGTCACGCGTCCATGCACACGGCTCTCATGGGCGACATGATCGCCGCCGCTGGTGTGAAGAATGGATGGGCCGGCGTGATCATCAACGGCCCGATCCGCGATTCGGCTGAGGTGGCCACCATGGAGTTTGGTTGCAAGGCGCTGGGCACGAACCCGCGTAAGTCCAACAAGGATGGCGTGGGGGAGCAGAACATCGTGCTGCGTCTCGGCGGCATCGAATTCGTCCCTGGCCACTACGTTTACGCCGATTCGGACGGCGTCGTCGTGTCTGAGAACCCGGTGGAGCCGAAGTAGATAAGTGCCTGAAGGTCATGTTCTTCATCGCCTCGCGCGCCAGCTGAACACGGAGTTCGGCGGCCGCGAGGTCGAGGTCACCAGCCCGCAGGGGAGGTTCGCTGAAGAAGCAAAGCTTATCGACGGCTCCGTCCTCACCTCCGCCCACGCTCACGGCAAGCACCTGTTCATCTCTTTTGAGACTGAACAGATAGATTCTTGGGTTGTGTATATACATCTTGGGTTGATTGGTTCTTTGCGCTTTGAACCAGCAGAGGAGGAGTGGGGGCAGATGCGCCTCCACATTTCCAATGGCATTGTGGCGGCGAATTTGCGCGGACCTCAGGCTTGCCTGTTGTTGCGGCAGGGGGAGGCGGACGCGATCGAGGATAAGTCCGGCTTCGACCCAATCGTGGAGAAGGACCCGCCTGAGGCCTTGTTTGAGCGTGTGTCACGCTCAAGGCGCACGATCGGCTCGCAGCTGATGGACCAGAAGCTTTTCGCTGGTGTAGGCAATATTTATCGTGCTGAGGTGCTGTTCCGGCAGGGGGTTCACCCGGCTCTGCCCGGCAATCAGTTGAGTCGCAGCGAGTTCGATGCCGTGTGGACGGACTTGGCTGAGCTCATGGACTACGGCGTCGAGCACGGCCGGATTGATACCGTGCGCCCCGAACACACCCCGGAGGCGATGGGCCGGCCCCCGCGCAAGGACGACCACGGCGGCGAGGTGTACGTCTACCGCCGCGCCGGCGACCCTTGCTACGTGTGTGGAACGCCCATTGAGATGAAGGTGGTTGAGGGCCGCAAACTGTACTGGTGTTCGCGCTGTCAGTAGGCTAAAGGTCCCTTTACCTGCGTCACCAATGGTGATAGGTTGACCTCATGAGGCTCACTATTAGGTTGGACGATGACGTTTACATGGCCGCCAAAACCACGGCCGCGCAGCAGAACTCGAGTATCGGTCACGTCATCAATGAGCTTGCCCGCGATGGCTTGAAAGTGGTGCCTGACCAGGAACCTTTCCGCCAGAAGACCTTCAACATGGGCATGAAGGTGGATTGCACAAACGTGAGTGAGGTCCTTGGTCTGCTCGATGAGCAGGAATACTCCGATGATCGTTGACGCAAACGTCCTGATCTACGCTGTCGATTCCAGTTCGTCTCATCACCGCGAAGCCTCCGACTGGTTGGAATCAGCACTAAGCGGTCCAGAGAGAGTTGGGCTCCCTTGGGTATCTCTCATCGCCTTTCAGCGTATTTGTACAAACCCGAGGCTTTTTGACCATCCGCTTTCTCCGGCAGCAGCATCAGATCTCATAGACGCATGGGCCGAACACCCCAACACATGGATCCCAACCCCGAGCCCCAATCATGCTCATATCCTGCGGATGCTCACTGTGAACAATGAAGCTGTGGGCAACCTGGTCACCGATGCCCATCTCGCTGCCCTTGCCATCGAGCATGGCACTTCAGTGTGTTCATTTGACCGTGATTTTGCCCGCTTCCACGGGGTTCAGTGGGTTAATCCCCTCGACCGCTAGAGTTAACGCGCCTAGGGTGGGGGCATGCTTCACGCCTACACAGTTGAACAGATCCGTGCGGCCGAAAAGCCACTGCTTGAGGCCCAGACTGCGCCCGATGATCTGATGAAATCCGCAGCTCATGCCGTGTTTGAGGCGGCAGGGGCGATGCTTAGGTGGCCGGATACTGTGGGGGATTTCCGGGAGTCACCGAAGTGTTTGCTGCTCGTGGGCAAGGGCGGCAATGGGGGTGATGCGTTGTATGCCGGGGCGGAGCTGGCCCTGGCGGGACACGCGGTGGATGCGTGGTTGGCGTGGGGGAGTGCGCATGAGCCGGCGTTGGAGGCGTTCACTAACGCGGGCGGCACGGTGCTCAAAGACGCGCCTGAGGATTGCCGCGATTACCGCCTCGCCATCGATGGACTGACAGGCATCGGGGGCGCTGGCGGCCTGGATGAGCAGGTCGGAGAGGTGCTCGACGGCCTGGCGGACTGGTACGTGCACGTGTTGGCGGTGGATGTGCCGTCGGGGGTCGACGCGGACACCGGGGTGCGCGGGGACATCCACGTTACGGCGGATGCGACGGTGACATTTGGCGGATGGCGCCGGGCGCATGGTTTGGCGCCGGAGTGTGGGATTCAGTTGTTAGCGCAGCCGTCCATCGCCGATGGCCGCACCATCGCGGATGAGCTGGACGTGGGCGCCAGCGATACTGTGCTCTTCCGCGCCGTCCCAGGCGAGACACCCCAGCCGTGGCCGGACAGCCTTGACACACTGCCCGCCGACAATGAACCGCTCATGGAGCCAGGGTTCTACGACGACAAGTACACCGGCGGTGTCGTGGGTATTCGCGCTGGTAGCGCTACGTATCCCGGAGCTGCATTGTTGGCCACCACTGGTGCAGTGCGCGCCACACCGGCGATGGTGCGATATGCGGGGTCGCAGGCGGGGGAGGTGGTGCGGGGGCTGCCGGAGGTCGTCGTGAAGCAAAGGCTTGAGGATGCGGGGCGCGTGCAGGCCTGGGTGTTCGGGCCGGGCGTGGGCACGGATTCGCAGGCGCGCGGCGAGTTGGCGTTGTTGTTGGGGCGCGAGGAGCCGCTGCTTATCGACGCCGACGGGCTCACCCTCCTTTCCACCGACCCCGAACTGCGCGAGTTGTTGCGCGGGCGGCCCGGAGAGACGGTGCTGACCCCACACGATGGCGAGTGTGAGCGGCTCCGCGATGCGCTGGGCATTGACCCCGCGAGTCGCTGGGAGGAAGCGCAGGCACTTTCCCAGGCGTTGAACTGCACTGTTGTGCGCAAGGGACGCGCAACCATCGTGGCTGACCCGGCGCGGGACCACACGCTCGTGGTGGACACGGGCACGTCCTGGGCGGCCACGCCTGGTTCCGGTGATGTGCTGGCCGGGATCATGGGTGCGCGGATGGCACGTGAGCAGGCGCGGTGGGGCGGGGCCACATTGGGCGTGGCGCAATCGGTGATCATTCACGCCACCGCGGCGTGGCTCTCCGCACAGACGGAGTTCGGGCCGGGGCCAACGAGCGCCTCGAAGATCGCCGAGTCCATCCCGGCCGCCACGGCGAAGCTCCGGGTTCTGCCCGCGGAGCCTGCGGCGAATCGTGCTAAAAAGTTCCGGGGTTTTTAGCGGTTCTGGCGCCACACACCTGTCATCAGCGCAAACACGAACGGCAGACCCGGCGCGCAGATGAGCAGGTACCAGGGCCACGGGCCGAAGAACTTCAGCGGGGACCAGCCGCGCGGGTGGCCGTTGGAGAAGAAGTAGTTGCCGCCAGTGACCTTGTTAGCCACACCGGACACCGCCGCCCAGACCATGGTGATGCCGGCGACCACGCGCCAGTCTTTCCAGTTCGGCCGGTAGCCCAGGCCGAAGGTGAGCACGACGGGTACCACGGTGGCGGCGATGTGGAAGTACCAGTAGGCGAGCTCTTGCAGCCACTTCTTGTCCTGCACATACGCCATGTCCGGGAAGAAAATGGCCATGGGGTTGAGGAAGAGCCCCCAGTAGTAGGACAGCGCCGTCGCAGTCGGGTTACCGGTGCCCACCGCCAGTGGCGTGATGTATCGCAACAGGTCAGTGACATGAAAAGGCGCGGTTTCATCCCACACCAAGCGCTTCGGGTTAAGCACCCAGATGAAGTACACGGTGGTGATGATCCCCATGAGCGCGCCGGCGACCTGGCGGGCGGCTTTGAGGGTACCGCGCGGTAGCCGTTTCACCGCAACCACGAGCACGCCGCACAGCATGATGAACAGCACGACTGCAGCAAGGTGTTTGCCGTCGAATTGCCGGATCGTGGGGTACGTCTTTCCGGTGTGCTGCGAGGTCCAGGGTGGCGGTTGATTAGGCATAATCACGTTCTAGCACTTTTCCTGCTTAAACGTGGCCTCGTCAACATGCAATCTTTCCTACGCGGGTCTAGCGTTGCAGTGTGGCTTCAAAGGTGTCCTCTCAATCCCAGGTTTTCCCCTACGTGCCGTTGAACGCGATGGGTTTTGCCGCGTTTGTGTACGTCACGTTTGAGATGTTCTCCATCGGTTTGATTAGTCCGATGGCGGCGGACCTTGGCGTGACGGAAGGCCAGGTGGGGTTGTTGATGACGGTGTATGCAGGCATCGTCGCCATCATCACCATTCCACTGATGGAGCTGACTGCCCGCTTTGACCGCAAGCCGGTATTCATGGCCACCTTGGTTTTCCTGCTGCTGGGCATCGTGCTGCAGGGTTTGGCCGCGAATTATTGGATGTTGGTGGCAGGCCGTGTGTGTGCTGCGCTTACCCACGGTTTGTTTTGGTCCCTCGTCAACCCGATGGCTGCACGCCTGGCCCCACGGGGCATGACAGCGAAGGCGGTGGGAGTGGTCTCTTTGGGGTCGACCATGGCGTTGGTGGCGGGTTCACCGCTGACCACCCTCATGGGTAATGCCGTGGGCTGGCGTGGTGCCACGTGGATCCTCGGTGCGCTCGTAGCTGTGGCATTTGTCCTCCTCATGATCTTCTTGCCCCCTCTGCCCGCCATCCCGCCGCGGGGGAGGGAAGAAGGGGTGCAGCAGCGCTCTGCTCTCCCCGCACTGGTGGTGTACCTGGCTCTGGTGATTACCGCGCTGTTCTGCACCTACACTTACCTGGGGCTCTTTGTGGAGCACACCCTTGGCCACTCCTACGTCGCCCTGGGTCTTTTCGCATATGGCTTGTTTGGCATCGTTGGTGTGTTGTCGGCGGGTAAACGCTCTGACCGCCGCATGCTGCGCATGAATGCCCTGGGAACGGGCTTGATCTTGTGTGCTGGTTTGGCTGGCTTCTGCGCGCTGCTTCTCGACGGCACAGCACCTGCCCTCGGGTTGGTTCTCGCCGTGGCCGTGATCATGTTGCTGGGCGTTTCCGGTGGCGGACTGCCCACGGCCGCCACCACGTTGTTCCTCCATGCCGGGGAAGCGAACCAGAACCGTGCGTCCTCTATTTATGTGGTGACGTTCCAGGTGGGCATTGCTAGTGGTTCCGCAGTGGGTGCGCTGCCGGTGGACGCTGGGTACCTGCCGGGCACACTGTTGATCACCGCCGCCCTTGCTCTGCTTGCCGCAGCCGAGCTCAGTTTCCGCGCCCGCCCGCTTTTGCGCTGATGTAATCTGTCCGCATGACTGGCACCGATCCCGCTTTCACTCCACCCGAACCACGCCCAGGTGCTGCGGAGGTGATCTTCCGTCGCCTACCCATGGCAGACGGTGAGACCTTCGGCGGGTGGACCTCTGCCCGCGCCGCTAACCCCAATAAGCAGGTGCTCACCTGGGTGAGTGGCACCGAAACACTCCTGCCTGGTGCCCACGCGTTTGCCACCACCAGCTTTCAGCTCGGCATCACTGATAGCGCGTGCACGCCTGCCACCTTGGACTTCGGCAAATTTTCGCCAAAGCCGTTCTCCCTTGTTGGGTTTGATTCGGGGGTGGCGGGGGAGGGCCTGGTGTTCGTCGGCAAGCTTTTTGGGCAAGAAAGCCCCGTGCAAACAGCACGCCCGATGCTCGGCGCGGAGTTGCGCGTTGAGCCCGGAGCGGAGTTCGTGTTCGTCGTCGATGAGACTTTCACGCATGGCATGATTGCACTGGACAAGGGACTGTTTTTGGAGAATGAAAGCCTGAATCCCGCTACGATTGCCATCACACGTCCCGGCGCGAAGACCCTGAATGTGGTCAATGCTTCTGATCGCGTGGTGTCCGCGCTGCTGCTTGGTGGCCGCTAATCACACCGCAATATTTTTCCCGCTGTCCACTTAAGTGGACAATATCGGCCCCCACGGATGCCTTTTGGGCCGTAATGTGGGCGACATGATCATCACGCTGCTCTTGTCTCTGGAGGGTTCCAGCCCGCAAGTGTCCAGGTTGGTCAATGTTTCGGACCACATGCACCTGGGCTCATTCGCCACGCTTATTGACGCAGCTTTTGGCTTCTCCGGCACCACCAACCACATCTACATCGCTGAGGAAGATGGCCAACGCACCCTCTACACCGCATCCCCTGGCGCGGATGAGAAGGATGAAACCGCGCTGGCCATCGGCGATATTGGTGAGATGACCTACGTGTATGACCCGGCGGCGCACTGGACTATTCACCTTGAGGTGCTGGGGATCTCCGAGATTGATTCGCCAGCACCCATGCTTGTGGATGCGCAGGGGCCCGACGTCATCGAAGCATGCGGCGGACCCGAAATGATGACCGCGTTTCACCGCGAGGCGATGCGCCTTGCCGCTGGCCTAGAGCCCGACATGCGGATCTCCCCCCTACTGCTCAGCTTCATGCCAGTGATGTCACCGGAGCGCCTTATCGAACGCTTGTCCACTACTGATCACTGCACCGTGGCGGAACGAATGGCGTATTCCTCCGAGGACTTCTTCATGCCTGAGCCGGAGGATTTCACGGAGGACCCTCGCACGCCGGGTATTGCGGAGGATTTCGATTCCTTCATCAGTTCTCGTCCTGACCTGCAGCAGATTATTTCCCTCGACCCGAATCCAGAGCGGAACCCAGCCGTCATCGCAGCGATATCGGAGTTCTTCGCCGACCACCTCCCCGACGAGGATGATGTTGATCTGTATCCCTTCACCCGCATCGTGTCCAATATTCGTGCCTTCCTAGACCACTGCATGGAGGGCGTGAAGCTGACCAACAAGGGAACCCTCCGGCCGGGCGATGTGCGCACCCTTGCGGAGAACTTCGGCTTAGCCCTCGAACCCGGCAACCACGCTGCTGAAGCCGTCCCAGCAGTCAATGCGCTTCGCTCCTTCCTGGAGGTCAGGGACTACTTGTCGGTCGAAGATAACTACCTCCTTGCCCTACCAGGTGGAACAGCCGTTGCTGAGGAGGCAGACGTTCTCCTGACCTGCTTCGAGGAGGACCTGTACCTCTACTTCAGCGCTGTATACGCCGAAGACGCCGAAGAAGTACTCAACTGGGTAGCTGATCCAACCGGCTACCCCAAGCGGCCTAAAAACCCGGAGTTTGTGGTTGACTTGTTCATCGCCCTTGGCGTCCTTGAACAGGGCTCCACCCCAGAACAGATCGTGCACACCGCGCCCGGCCGGGAAGTCTTGCAGATCATGCTCACCTTCCCGGAGGATTAAGCTGTTCAGCCCGCGTCCAGCACCAGGAACAAACCAATGGCCGCGAACATGGCCATGCCGATGGTGATGGCAAACACACCAAAAACGTTGGCCCTCACCTGTTCCTGTTTGATGCCTTCTGCCCCAGTGCGGTACTGGGCCCGGTTGCGCGCAATGATCACCAACGCGATGCAACACAGAAGCCCAATCGCCCCGAACACCAATGCGGAGTAGGGCACTGACCAGCGCAGCAGCGTCAGTGACGCGACGAACATGGCCAATGCGGTGCGCGTCCACGACAGCGCCGTGCGCTCTGGCTGCAAGCCCAAGTCCACAACCGGGATGGGGGAGCGGTTAATTCGTGCCATACCCCTAGAACAGCCCCACCAACACGATGGCGCTCGCCAGGGCCACACCAACCCCCAGCACCGGCACGATTCCCGGCGCGGGAAGTGGCTTCTTGTGCCGTAGCGCGCGCTCAATGCGTACCCACCGCACTGCCGCGCCCGTCGCAATGGCTGCACCCACCAGGATGAGCGCCACCGCCGCAATTTGGCGCACTTCGGGGCTCAACCCGCCGATTCCGAATGCTTCAAGCGCGATACCGCCGGCCAGAAACGCAAGCGCAGTACGCGTCCACGCGAGGAACGTACGCTCATTAGCCAGCGTGAACCGCGGGTCCGGCTCTTCACCGTCCGGGAAAACGGTGCGGGTGAACACGTCGCGTTCGTCGTGGGTCTTCGCGCTCATATCTGCACAGTCTATGGAAATATGCCTACGCTGGGGGACTATGACCGCTACGAAGACTCTCCTTGTTACTGATAACGGCCCGCAGATCGTCGACACCACCCCAGAGCACGCCGGCGAAGGCGACACCCTCATTCACGTCAGCCACTCCTCCGTCAACTACAAGGACGGCATGGCTCTCGCCGGCAACAAGGGCGTCGTGCGCACCCTACCCATCGTCCCCGGCATCGACGCTGTGGGCACGCTTGAGGACGGCACGCTCGTCACCGTCAACGGCTGGGGCATCGGTGAGCGCCGCAATGGCGGTTACACGCCTGAATTGCGTATCGACGCCGCCCAGATCACCCGCGTCCCCGCCACCTTCGACGCCTGGACCGCCGCCGCCATCGGTACCGCTGGCTACACCGCCGCCATGTCCGTTGCCGCCTACGAGCGCTTCACCAACTCCCGCCCCGACCATGAGGACGGTGCCGTCCGCGGCCCCGTTGCCGTCACCGGCGCCACCGGCGGTGTTGGTTCGATTGCCATCCAACTGCTTGCCGCCCGTGGCCATGAAGTCGCTGCTATCACCGGCCGCGTTGAAAAACATGGCGATTACCTGCGTGAACTCGGCGCCATCGACGTCATTGACCGCGCTGAACTAGCCAACAAGGGCAAGCCTTTGCAGAAGGTCCGCTTCGGTGGCGCCATTGACACCGGTGGCTCCATCCCACTGGCCAACTTGCTTGCCCAGGTGCAGTGGGGTGGCACCGTCACCGCCTGCGGTCTCGCCGCCGGCCCGGACCTGGAGACGACCGTGATCCCGTTCATTCTCCGTGGCGTCAACCTCGCCGGCATCAACTCCGTCGATGCACCCAACGCCTTCCGGGATGAAGCATGGGCCATCCTCGCCGAGTCCCTCGACGTGGAAAAGCTCCGCTCCTACACCGACACCGTCGACCTCGAAGGCGCGATCCAAGCTGGTGCTGACCTGCTTGCTGGCAACGCCCGCCATGGCCGCACCGTCGTTGCGCTATAATTTGCTCAAAGGTTCCACCCCGCTGACAAAAGCCCCAGAAGGCTTTTCGCCCCGTGCGATAGGCGGGGTGGTCGCTTTTAGTGTGTCATTGCTACACCTGCTTCACCTTGCTGGGATCTCCCAGGCTTTCGCCGCCGATAACCAGCCCGACGAAGATGATTGTCGCTAGGGAAGCGAGTCCGATCCAGAGCCAGTGGAATTTCGGGCCAAACAACCGCGCCAGCACAGCGCCAACGAATGCACCAAGGGTGTTCATCAGCAGGTCATCGATGTCGCTGTAGCCAAGCGCGAAGATGTATTGGGATGTCTCGATAGCCAGGCTCAAACCTGCTCCGAACAGGGTCGTTGCAAGAAGTGGGCGGGGTGTGCTCTGAAAAAGAATGTAGGCCAGCATGCCCACGGGCACGAAGAATGTGAAATTCCCGCCATACTCAAAGACGGGCCCGAACCATGAGCTGGCATTGATCAGGTCATCGAACGGGGCGAGGGAGAGTCCTCGCCGCATTTGGTTGGCGGGGTCCCACAGGTAGCCAATGCGGTAGAAGGCTTTGAGCATGGTCAGGGCGATGACCACGCCCGAATAGCCAACGAGGGCGCCAATCGTGGCAGTGCGCTGCTTCGTCATCGGCTCCCTTTTCCGGCTACTTGACCACAAGGTTAACCATGCGGCCCGGCACCACGATGGTCTTCACCACGTTCTTGCCTTCAGTGAGGGAGACCACGCGGTCGTCGGCAAGCGCGATCTGCTCAATCTCGTCCTTGGACGCCTCGGTCGGCACGTCCACACGCGCGCGAACCTTGCCGTTGATCTGGACGGGGATTTCCACGGTGTCGTCCACAAGCAAGCTCTCGTCGAAGGTCGGGAACGGCTCGAACGTGATCGTGCCTTCATGGCCGAGGCGTGCCCACAGCTCCTCGGCGATATGCGGCGCGACGGGGGAGACCATCTGCACGAGCGGTTCCACTGTTTCACGTGAAACATTGCCGGTCGCCTCGCGAGTCTTGGTCAGGTAGTTCACGAATTCGATGAGCTTGGCCACAACGGTGTTGTCGCGCAGGTGCCCGTAGTCCTCGCGGACGCCGGCGATGGTGCGGTGAAGGTGCTTGGCGTCCTCTTCGCTCAGCGGCTCATCGCTGACGGTGACCTCACCGGTCTCCTCATCCACGACCAGGCGCCACAGGCGCTGGAGGAAACGGTGAGCACCCACAACGTCCTTGGTTGCCCACGGGCGAGAGGTGTTCAGGGGGCCCATGGACATCTCATAAACACGCAGCGTATCGGCACCAAAGTCGCGTGCGATGTCGTCCGGAGCAACGGCATTCTTCAGGGACTTGCCCATCTTGCCGTATTCCTGGTTGACCTCTTCGCCGTTGTAGTAGAATTTGCCGTCCTTCTCCTCAACGTCAGCGGCCGGGACGTACACTCCACGGGTATCCGTGTAGGCGTACGCCTGAATGTAACCCTGGTTGTACAGGCGGCGGTACGGCTCCTTGGAGCTGACGTGACCGAGGTCGAAGAGCACCTTGTGCCAGAAACGTGCGTACAGCAGGTGCAGCACGGCATGCTCCACACCACCGACGTAGAGGTCCACACCACCCGGATCATTCGGGCCGTGCTTGTCCGGCTGCGGGCCGGTCCAGTAGCGTTCATTCTCCAGGTCACAGAACTTTTCCGCATTCGTCGGATCGATGTAGCGCAGCTGGTACCAGGAGGAACCTGCCCACTGCGGCATGACGTTGGTATCGCGGGTGTACTGCTTCTCACCGTCGCCGAGATCCAGCGTCACGTTCACCCAATCGGTGGCCTTCGCCAGCGGGGGAGCGGGCTCCGAATCCGCATCCTCCGGATCGAAGGAGACTGGGTTGTAGTCCTCCACATCCGGCAGCTCCACCGGCAGCATCGACTCAGGCAGCGCGTGGGCCACACCGTCATCGTCGTACACGATCGGGAACGGCTCACCCCAGTAGCGCTGACGCGCGAACAGCCAGTCGCGCAGCTTGTACTGAATACGCTCCTCACCAGCACCTTCGCTGACCAGCCAGGCAATAGCCTTCTCAATACCTTCGTCCTTGCCCAGACCATTGATGTCCAGGCCGCGGTCATTCGCGGAGTTAATGTGCGGGCCGTCCTCAGTGAAGGCCTCTTCCTCGATGTTGCCGCCGTCAAGCACCGGCACGATCGGCAGACCAAAAACAGAAGCGAACTCGTAGTCACGCTCATCGTGCGCCGGCACAGCCATAATCGCGCCCGTGCCGTAGCCCATGAGCACGTAATCCGCGATGAACACCGGCACCTTCTCACCGCTCACCGGGTTCACGGCGTACGAGCCTAGGAAAACACCGGTCTTTTCCTTATTCTCCTGACGCTCCACGTCAGACTTCGCCGCGATCGCGCGCTTGTACGCCGCCACAGCATCCTTCGGCGTCGCCTCGCCATAGGTCCATCGCTTATCGACGTCCTCCGGGTACTCCCCAGCCACCAACTCATCCACGAGCTCATGCTCCGGCGCGAGAACCATGTAGGTGGCACCAAACAGGGTGTCGGGGCGGGTGGTGAAGACGTCGATGCCGAATTCCTGACCTGCCGGGCCCTGGGCACGGAAGGTCACTTCTGCACCGCGGGAACGTCCGATCCAGTTGCGCTGCATTGCCTTGACCTTGTCCGGCCAGTCGAGCAGCTCCAAGTCGTCGAGAAGCCTGTCCGAGTAGGCGGTGATGCGCATCATCCACTGACGCAGACGCTTACGGAAGACCGGGTAGTTGCCGCGCTCCGAACGGCCATCAGCGGTGACCTCCTCGTTTGCCAACACCGTGCCCAAGCCCGGGCACCAGTTGACCATGGAGTCAGAGAGGTAGACGAGGCGGAATTCGTCGATAGCCTTCTGCTTCTCCGCCGCATCGAGGTCGGCGTACACGCGGCCATCCTTGGTGGTGCGGGTGCCTGCCTCAAGCTCGCTAATAAGCTCCTTAATTGGGCGCGCCTTCTGCTGATCCTCATCGAACCAGGAATTGAAGATCTGCAGGAAGATCCACTGCGTCCACTTGTAAAACTCCGGGTCCGTGGTGGCCACCGCGCGACGACGGTCGTGGCCCAGGCCCAGCGCGTCCAGCTGACGCGTCATGTTCTCAATATTCGCCATCGTGGTCGTGCGCGGGTGCGTACCCGTCTGGATGGCGTACTGCTCTGCCGGCAGACCGAAAGCGTCGTAGCCAAGCGTGTGCAACACGTTCTTGCCTAACATGCGGTTGTAGCGCGCGAAGACATCCGTCGCGATGTAGCCCAGCGGATGACCCACGTGCAGGCCCGCGCCGGAGGGGTAGGGGAACATGTCCTGGACATTGAGCTTGTCAGCCGGCAGATCGCCCTCACCCGTAGCTAGATCGCCCACCGGGTTCGGTGCATTAAACGTCCCGTTGTCGTTCCAGTACTTCTGCCACTTCTGCTCAATCTCATTAGCAATACCCGCCGTGTAGCGGTACGCCGGTCCAGTCGCGTTAGTCATGGTTAGCCAGTGTAATAGGTCACCCCCACCAGCACAGCGCCCGGACGCCTCTAGCGATGTTTCACGTGAAACATCGCAGGGTGCGGTTGACTAAACCCCTACTTTTTCACCCACTCCACGATCGCGTCGAGCCTGTCCAGGTCGACGCGGTCAGTGTCTTTGCCATAAGTATCAATCATCATGCGCTCGTTTTCGGTCTTGCCGGGCTTCAGCTTCAACATCGTGATCAGGCCTTTCATGATGTTGCGGTGCTTGGGGCTCAGCTCGGAGTAATTGAGCCGGCCGGGCAGGTAGAAGCGCTTGACATGCCCAGCCAGATCACCGAGCAGCGCGCGAGCCGGGTCCTGCGCCTCAACCACGTGGTCAAGAGTCATGCCCACTGTCACGAGGGCTACTTTTCGCTTCTCGACGCCCTCCTGACCCACCTCCTTCACCACCTTCACGCCAGGATGGGATGGCCCGTGAATGGGGGAGAGGATGATCAGGGGTTCGTCGGTGGCGCGGATAGCAGACGCGCTGCCCTCGGTGATCTCCTCGGCGGTGGTACCAAGGCGGGTGGCGAGCTCATCGGCGTACTGCTTGGTGGCGCCGTAGAAGCTGGCGTAGTAGATAGCGGCGGTCAAGATGTCTCTCCCTAGAACGACGAGGAGCTACCCGATGCGCTGAAGCCGGAGGAGGAAACGCCCGGTCTGGTGCTGGAGGACTGGGCCTGTTCGTGGGCGCGGACGTTGCTGTCGTGCCAGCTGCTCATGGATGCGTAGGTGACGTAACCGGGGTAGTAGTAGTAATCGCGGTCGTAGACGGCAGGGCGACGGAGTGGCTCGTATTCCTTCACGTCGGAGAACTCTTCCTTCTTCACCTGCTCGAGGAGCAGCCGGTAATCCCCAAGCACACGGACGAATTCGTCCATGAAGTTCGGGGCCGTCGGGTTGGCATCGAGCCAGTTGATGCGCTCTAGCAGCTGGTCGAGCTCGTAACTCAAGCGGTCATTCTTCACGCCGACGCGGGCGGCCATGACATCCTCGCGCAGGTCGGTGAGGCTGGTGCGGCGCGTGGCGGCGTCGCCGTTGTCGATGTTGAACATCCGGTTGATGTTGTTCTCGGCATTGGAGACATGCTCGACGGACTCAGCGGCCTCGCGTAGCTTCTTGCTGTTCTTCAGCACCTGCTTGTCATTGGTCATGTCAATGTCGCCGATCCCGCCGGCACCGCTGACGGTCTCGTGGTAGCCAAGGAAGCGATCGCGGACCTCAGCCCACTGTTTGCGCATCTCCGCATCGGCGAAGGCGGAAGAGAGTGAGTTAGCGCGAATGTCCACTTCGTCGAGGCGGCCAGAGAGCGCCGCGTACTCACCTGTCACGGCCTTGTAGTCCTCATGTGCTTGCTCTAGTTTCCGGCGGCGGCTCCACCGGGAGATGCCGGTGCCAACAACGACGAAAGTGCCAACACCAACAGCACCCATGCCGCCACCAATAGCAAGGCCGTCCCGGTCACCCTTTGCTTGGTCGAAGCCATATTCCTCGGCGGCTTCAACGTCGAAAGCGGTCTTGGCAGCTGCGAAGAGGCCGGCCGGGATGTTGCCGTCACGGACGCCGGGCTTCATGGCGTCGAGCACCTCTTCATCGCGCTGGCCGTAATCGACCTGGAGCTGCGCGGCTACGTCATCGCCGTAGTAGGCGAAGGCTTGGCGGGGATCAAGGCCAACGCCGATGATGGCGGTGCCGTCGGCGAAACGGCCATCGTCGTTAGACGCATTGCCAATGAGCTCCGGGTAGGTGTCACGCACGTACTCCTCCACAGAGTCGAGAACATTCTCGTGGTTAGTGGCGAAGACGAGGTAGTGGAGTTCCTTCACCACGGCGGGGTGGTCTAGACGCTCGGCGCCGCGAAGCATACGGGCTTCGTCCTCTGGGGAGAGGACGTCCTGGGGGTCGTCGATAGTCACGGTGGGTGCCTGGCCAACCTCAACAACGAACTGCGCCGGGTCGGGCGCGTCCGTCAAAGCGTAGGTCAGTCCGGCACCGCCAGCCCCGGCGAGGGCGACGACGCTGAGTGCGCCGAGGGTGAACTTCTTTGTTGATCCCATAGCCATGCGCCCCATCCTAGGCGCACAAAGAAAAACCGATGTTTCACGTGAAACATCGGTTTTTGGCTAAAGCCAAGAGGGGTTAGACGGAGCTACGCGCTTTCGTCGATAAGCTCCTGCTTCTCAGCATCCTCTGTGGAGGTGCGCTCCATCTTGCCGGCGGCGAAACGGTTGACCACAAGCGCAATCGCACCGTCGCCGGTGACGTTGGCGGCGGTGCCGAAGGAGTCGATGACGATGTAGGCGGCGATCATGAGGGCGACCATGTCGTCGTTGAAGCCGAGCATAGAAGCGAGCAGACCGGTTGCCGCCATGATGGCGCCACCCGGGACGCCCGGCGCGGCGATCATCATGATGCCGAGCAGGAGGATGAAGCCGAGGGAGAGACCCCAGGAGATGTCCATGCCCGCCATGTAGATGACGGCGAAGGCGTAGAGGCCGATCTTCATCATGGAGCCGGACAGGTGGATCGTTGCGCACAGCGGGACGACGAAGCCGGCGACGTTCTCATCCACCTTGTTATTCAGCGTGGACTTGAGGGTCACCGGGATGGTTGCTGCAGACGACGAGGTACCCAGGGCGGTGAAGTAGGCCGGCAGCATGTTGCGCAGGGCGGTCACCGGGTTGACGCCAGCGATGGCGCCGGCAATGAGGTACTGGAGGATGAGCAGCAGGATAGTCATGATGACGGCCAGGACTAGCACCTTGCCAAAGGCGGTGAGGGTGGCGCCCATGTTGTCGTTCATACCCAGGTTGAGGAACATGCCGAAGATAAACAGCGGCAGCAGCGGGATAACAAAGGACGTAACCACCTTCATAATCACGCCCTCAAACTCGGTGGCCAACTTGTACATCGTGTCGGACTTCACGGCGGTCATAGCAATACCCACGCAGAAGGCGAGCACCAGGGCAGTCATGACAGCGAACGGCGGATCAATCTCCACGGAGAAGAAGGGGGACAGGGCGCCCTCCTCCACGTCGTCAACAGCCGTGATGAGCTTCTGGTCACCCAGCAGCCGCGGGTACAGCGCCACAGACAGGCCCCAGGCGATGAGGCCAGAGATGATGGTGGAGCCGTACGCAATACCAGCAGTAAGGCCGAGCCACTTGCCGGCACCCTTGCCCAGACCGGCGATGGCCGGGGTGATCAACGCGAAGATGAGCACCGGGACGAAGAAGCCCAGGAAGTTAGAGAACAGACCGTTGAAGGTGATGAAGATGCGGGCGAGCCACGTGGGGAAGAAGAAGCTGCAGGCGATGCCGAGGATTATGGCCACGACGATCCAGAACAGCAGCGACCGGGTGATCGGCTTAGAGTTCATAGTTGAAACCTTTGTACGGGAATTGACATGTACTCCTGCATTGTCCAACACGGAACCCCGCAATACGAAACTGTCGCCCTATCAGTAGACTTCCAGGCATGACTGCTGGCGCCATCATCGGAATTATCTTTATCGTTTGTGCTCTTGCTTTGCTGGTTCCCGGCGCGCTCGCCACTGCGGGTCGCCTGCCGGGCAACAGCATTGTTGGTTTGCGCGTGCCGGAGGTGCGCAAGGATGAAGGTATTTGGGTGCAGGCACACCGCGTTGTGGGTCCGTACTTGATCTTCGGGGGTGCTGCGCTGGCGTTTGGGGCGGCGTTTTCCTTCATCGCTTCCGGTTGGCTGTGGCTGGCCCCTGTTCTGCTCGCCGTGCTTGCGGTAGTCGCATGTGCGCTCGGCGGGAACATGGGTGCGCGTGCCGCAAGGCTTATCGACGACGCCAGGGCAAACACTGCCACCACCCCCGCCGACGATGCCCCGGCCACCTCAGTAAATCTGGATGCGCTCCGGAATGCAGCGCGTGAGGCGGATCAGGATTAAATGCCTACTCACCGGCCTAAACTTGACGGCATGAACAGAACTTCCAACAGCGTTGAACCCCGTGTTCAGCACATGGACGTGGCGTATCACGCTGATGCCTCCGCGTTGTTCGCTCACCTTGGGGGCACAACGCTCACGGATACGGTGCTGCTGGAATCGGCGGACATCACTACGAAATCCGGCTTGCAGTCCGTAGCGGTGCTCGGCGCTTCTGTGCGTTTGACGTGCAACGGCCACGATGTTGTGGCGGAGCCACTGAGTCCAGCGGGGGAGCAGATTATTACGCGCCTGACGGAGCAGCTGAGCACTAACCTCACCTCGCGTGAGCCGGTCACGTTCAGTTTCCCGCCGTCCACGGCCGCGGACGAACGCGAGCGCCTCACCGCCCCGAGTACCGTCGAGGTCCTGCGTGCGCTGACCCGCGATGCGGGCTACACCGACGTTGAGGACATCCTCCCTATGGTCGTCGGCGGTTTCGCCTTCGACTACCTGGCCACGTTCGAGGAACTGCCAGACGTTGCCGAAAGCACGAACACCTACCCGGATTTCCAGTTCATCCTCGCCGAAATCGTCCTCACCATCGATCACCGCGCGTCGACGGCGAGGTTGTCGGGGGTTGATTGGGGGACGGGGGACGTCGATAAGCGAATGCTTGAACTTGCTGAGCTGATCCGCACCGCACACACCCCCACGCCCGCAACCCCGCAGGGCGAGGGGACGTTGCGCGTGGAGGCGAGCTTGGCGGATGATGAGTTCCGCCGCGATGTAGACAAGCTGAAAGACAATATTTATAACGGCGATATTTATCAGGTCGTCCCGGCGCGTGCGTTCACGACCGAGTGCCCGGATGCTTTTGCCGCCTACCAGCAGCTGCGTGATTCCAACCCGTCGCCGTACATGTTTTACGTGCGCGGGCTCGATCGAGCGGGGGAGCCGTACGAGCTCTTCGGTGCGTCCCCAGAGTCCAACCTGAAATTCTCCGCCGCGACCCGCGAAGTGCAGCTCTATCCCATCGCCGGCACCCGCCCGCGTGGTGCAACACATGAACTGGATACGCGCATGGAGTTGGAACTGCGGACCGACGCCAAGGAGATCGCCGAGCACACCATGCTCGTTGACCTGGCCCGCAATGACATGGCCCGCGTAGCTCGCCCCGGCACCCGACAAGTGCGTGAGCTGCTGCAAGTGGACCGCTACTCCCGCGTCATGCACCTAGTCTCCCGCGTGACCGCAACGCTTGCGGACGACTTGGATGCCCTCGACGCCTACCGCGCCTCCATGAACATGGGCACGCTGACCGGCGCCCCGAAGCTGCGCGCCACCCAGCTCATCCGCGAACTCGAAGGCACCCGCCGCGGTTCCTACGGTGGGGCAGTGGGGTACCTGCGTGGCAACGGCGAATTCGACACATGCATTGTCATCCGCTCCGCTTACGTCCGCGGCGGGGTGGCCACCGTGCAGGCCGGCGCCGGTGTTGTCCGTGACTCCAATCCGCAGGCCGAAGCTGATGAAACCCTGCACAAGGCCTACGCTGTGCTTAATGCCATTGCGATGGCGCAGGCCAAGACCGTGGAGGTGATCCGATGAACTCGCCCGCCCGCGTTGTCCTGCTGGATAATCAAGATTCCTTTGTGTACAACCTCGTGGACGCTCTGGCCACCATCACCGAGCCCGCCATCGAGTTCACCGTGTTCCGCAACACCGTCTCCGTTGACCAGGTGCTTGCCGCCGAGCCCGACGTGATCATCCTCTCGCCCGGCCCCGGCTATCCCGCGGACGCCGGCTGCATGATGGACCTCATCCGCGTAGCTCAAGGGCGCATTCCCATCCTCGGCATTTGCCTTGGCTACCAGGCGCTTATCGAGCACTTCGGTGGCAAGGTCAGCCCCTGCGGCCCGGTCCATGGTGTCAGTGAGGCAATGACGCTTAGCGACGTTGGCGTGGCCAGCCCCCTCTTCACCGGCCTGACCATCGACAGTGGCCCCGAGCACGGCGATACCCCGGGACGCCTCGTTCCCGTGGCGCGCTACCACTCCTTGGGCACTGTCGATGTCCCCGCCGGCATCGAGGTACTTGCCCGCACCGAGACCAAAGTCGGCGATGTGGTCATGGCCGCGCAGACTACCGATGGCATGTCCATCGGCCTCCAGTTCCACCCCGAGTCCATCCTCACCCCGGCTGGGCCCGTGCTGCTGGAGCGGTGTGTGAAGGAATTATTAGAGAAGAAAGTTAAGGTGAGCAACAATGGCTAGTGAAAAGTCCCTCGAAATTTTCCGTCGCTTTCTGGATAACAAGAACCCCTCGCTGGAAGAGGCAGTCGAGGCGTTCACCCCGCTCACCGTGGGTGATTATGACGATGTGCACATCGCCGCCCTCCTTGCCACCGTGCGCACTCGTGGCGAAACCTTCGCCGATATCGCCGGTGCTGCCAAGGCCTTCCTGGCTGCGGGCCGTCCGTTCCCCATCACTGGTGAGGGCCTCATGGACACCGCCGGCACGGGTGGTGATGGCAAGAACACCATCAATATCACCACAGCCGCCTCCCTCGTCGCCGCCGCTGGGGGAGTGAAGATGATCAAGTGCGGTAACCGTTCCGTCTCCTCCAAGTCCGGCTCCGCCGACGTGCTGGAGGCACTGAATATCCCGCTTGACCTGGACCCAGACCGTGCTGTCCGCCAGTTCGAGGCATCCAACTTCACCTTCCTTTTCGCCCCCGCCTACAACCCGGCGATCGCCCACGTGCAGCCGGTGCGTAAGTCCCTGGGCGTGTCCACCCTGTTCAACACCCTTGGCCCGCTGCTCGCCCCTGGCCGTCCTGAGTACCAGATCATGGGTATTGCCAACCCTGCTCTTGGCCAGACCATTGCCGAGACCATGCGTGAACTTGGCCGTGGCCGCGCCCTTATCGTTCACGGCGCAGGCACCGACGAAGTCGCCGTTCACGGCCCCACCAACGTGTGGGAGCTGGACCGCGAAGGCAAGATCGAGCACTACACCATCACCCCGCAGGATCTCGGCCTGCCTACTTACACCCTGGAGGAACTGACCGGTGGCAATGGCGAAGAGAACGCCGCCGCCATCCGCGCCACCTTCGAGGGCACCGGCCCGGACGCCCACCGCGATGCCGTAGCCGCCACCGCCGGTGTGATGTTCTACCTCTACGACAAGGCGGACACCATGGCCGAGGGTGTCACCAAGGCCACCGAGCTGATCAACAACGGCACCGTCCGCGAATGGTTAGCCAAGCACGAGGGCGCGAATTATGGCGCCTAATCTTAACCCCTCTGACCAGGGTAGATCCTCTGTGCGCCAGCCTGAGGGCCTGCCAACTGTTTTGGAGGGTATTGTCCAGTCTCGTTTTCGTCACCTTGACGAAATTCGCGCCCGCATCTCCCACGTGGACCCGCTGACCCTGCCACGCTCCGAGCGTTCCCTCTACGATTCGCTCGCACGCCCCGGCACACGCTTCATCATGGAGTGCAAGTCCTCCTCGCCGTCACTCGGCATGATCCGCGAGCATTACGAGCCCGGAGCCATCGCGTCGATCTACTCCCGCTATGCCGCCGGCATCTCCGTCCTCTGCGAGCCGGAACGCTTCGGGGGAGACTACAACCACCTGGCCACCGTCGCCTCCACCACACACCTCCCGGTGCTGTGCAAGGACTTCATCATCGACGAGTGCCAGATCCACGCCGCGCGATACTTCGGCGCCGACGCAATCTTGCTCATGCTGAGCGTGCTTGACGACGCCACCTATACCCGCCTCCACGCCGAAGCCGACCGTCTCGGCCTCGACGTCCTCACAGAAGTCATCGACGAAGAGGAGGCCACCCGCGCCACCAAACTCGGCGCCAGGATCTTCGGAGTCAACCACCGCAATCTGCACGACCTGTCCATTGATCTAGACCGATCCGCACGCCTTGCGCCCCTTGCCCCCGAAGGCTCCCTCATCGTCTCCGAGTCCGGGATCAGCGATGTGGAAACTGTCCGCCGCCTCGGAGGCCACTCCGACGGCTTCCTCGTCGGCTCCCAACTCACCGGAACCCCAGACATCGACTGGGCCGCCCGCATGCTCGTCTACGGCCCCAACAAAGTCTGCGGCCTCACCTCCTGGTCCGCCGCCCAAGCGGCTCGCGCCGCTGGCGCCGTCTACGGTGGTCTCATCTTCGAGGACGCCAGCCCTCGCAATGTTTCACGTGAAACATCGCAGAACATTATGGCGCACGAACCCGGTCTCCACTATGTCGCCGTCAGTCGCCGCACCGAAGGCTGGGCCGACCTCATTTCCAGCATCGACGGCCCCATCCACGCCGTACAGATTCACGCTCCGTACCAGGGGAGTCTCGCCAAAGAGCACGAGCTTATTCGCGCCATCCGCACCGACCTAGCCACCCTTCCCGAGGCCAGCCCCGCCCCTGAGATATGGCGCGCCGTCTCCATGTCGCACCCCGATGGGGCGGAGGTTGCGCGGGGGCTGGCGGGGGACGTCGATAAGCTAGTGCTCGATGCGAAGGACGGCGGCTCCGGCTCTGAATTCGATTGGAGCACCATCCCCGACGAAGTCCGAAACAAAAGCCTCCTTGCTGGCGGCATCGGCGCCGACAACCTCGACGCCGCGCTGTCTGTCGGCTGCCTCGGCGTTGACCTCAACTCCGGCGTCGAATACCCCGCCCAAGCAGGGGAGTGGGCCGGCCAGAAGGACGCGGGCGCGCTGCGCGCCGTGTTTGAGCGGATCCGAAACTTTCACTACTAAAAGGAACCACATGACTGACTCCACTGACTCGCGCTCCACGGACTCGCGTAACGGCGGCCGGACCATCCTTCCCGCATACTTCGGGGAGTTTGGCGGACAGTTCGTTGCGGAGTCACTGCTTCCGGCTCTTGACCAACTAGAACAGGCTTTTGTAGATGCCTGGAACGACCCGGAGTTCATGGCCGAATACCGCCGTCTCCTCCGCGATTACCTAGGCCGACCGACTCCGCTGTGGGAGGCGAAGAACCTCACGCGCGGTAACGATTACGCCCGGATCTTCCTAAAGCGCGAGGACCTCGTGCATGGTGGCGCCCATAAGACCAACCAGGTGATTGGTCAGGCACTGCTGGCCAAGAAGATGGGCAAGACCCGCATCATCGCGGAGACAGGCGCTGGTCAGCACGGCACCGCCACCGCCCTGGCGTGCGCACTCATGGACCTGGACTGCGTGATCTACATGGGCGCCAAGGACATGGAGCGCCAGGCCCCCAACGTGTACCGCATGCGCCTCATGGGCGCTGAGGTCGTCGGCGTGGATTCCGGTTCCGGCACCCTCAAGGACGCGGTGAATGAGGCGCTGCGTGACTGGACAGCCACCTTCCACAATTCCCACTACCTCCTCGGCACTGCCGCCGGCCCGCACCCATTCCCCACGATCGTGCGCGAGTTCCACAAGGTCATCTCCGTTGAGGCGAAGGCCCAGATGCTGGAGCAGACAGGCGCGCTCCCAGACGTTGTCGTTGCCTGCATCGGCGGTGGCTCCAACGCCATCGGCATGTTCGCTGACTTCATCGAGGACGAATCCGTGGAGCTCGTCGGCGCTGAGCCCGGCGGCCACGGCGTTAACTCCGGCCAGCATGGCGCTGCTATTTACGCAGGGACCATGGGAATTTTGCACGGCACCAAGTCCTACCTCATGCGTGATCCGGACGGCCAGGTGGAGGAGTCCTATTCCATCTCCGCCGGTCTGGACTACCCGGCCGTCGGCCCGCAGCACGCCCACTTGGCTAAGACCGGACGCGCGAAGTACGTGCCCGTCACCGATGCCGAAGCCCTGCGCGCCTTCCAGAACCTATCCCGGCACGAGGGCATCATCCCCGCACTTGAGTCCTCCCACGCTCTGGCCTACGCGCTGCAGCGCGCAGACGAAGCCAAGGAGTCCCAGACCCCAACCACAATCCTCGTGTCCCTTTCGGGTCGCGGAGATAAGGACATCGCTCACGTCCGCAGGACCTTGGAAGATCACCCGGAGTACGTGGTTACTGACGAAGAGAAGGGAACCAACTAATGTCCCGTTTCACCGCACTGTTTGAAGCCCTCGAAGCAAAAAATGAGGGAGCTTTTGTCCCATTCGTCATGCTCGGGGATCCATCCGCCGACGATGCGGTGGAGATCATCTCTACGCTTATCGACGCTGGCGCAGACGCCCTCGAACTCGGCGTTCCCTTCTCCGACCCGGTCGCCGACGGCCCCACCATCCAGAAGGCCCACCTCCGCGCCCTCGACGGCGGCGCTACCGTGAATTCCTGCATGGAGCAGATCCGTGAGATCCGCCGCCACCACCCGGACACCCCGATCGGCATGCTCGTCTACGCCAACGTGCCGTATGTCCGTGGCCTGGAGAAATTCTACGCGGAACTCCACGAAGCCGGTGCCGACGCAGTCCTCGTCCCTGACGCCCCAGTACGCGAAGGCGCCCCCTTCGTTGAGGCCGCCACCGCCGTTGGGATCGACCCCGTCTTCATCGCCCCAGCTCAAGCCCGCCCCGAGGTCCTCGAAGGCGTTGCCGCCCATTCCCGTGGCTACATCTACGCCATTTCCCGCGACGGCGTGACCGGCACCGAGCACGAGTCGCAGACGACGGGGCTTTCGGACGTCGTTTCCAACATCACCTCCTACGGCGGCCCGCCCGTCCTCCTCGGCTTCGGCATCTCCACCCCGCAGCACGTTGCCGACGCTATCGCCGCTGGCGCGTCCGGCGCCATCACGGGCTCCGCCATCGCGAAGATCATCGATGCTCACGTGGACTACACCCACCCCAACCCGGGCACCATCCGCGACATGGACGCCCTGAAAACCGAACTTACTTCCTACGTCACCGCCATGAAGCGCGCTACCCTGAAACCATGACAGCTCAGAACTCAGCAGCCCAGAACCCTTCCGGCCCCGTCTGCTCCCGTCGCATGTTCATCCTCGGCACCGCCACCACTTTTGCCGGCGCTTTCCTCGCCGCCTGTGGCAAGCCCGCTCCAGCTGAGGTCGCTGCAACCCAGGTGCCGGTGGGCAGTGCCGTCATCGTGGGGAAATTCATCATCGCCCAGCCAACTGAGGGCAACTTTGTGGCGTATTCCACCACGTGCCCGCACCAGGGCAGCCCAATCACCCAGGTCAAGGGCAACACGGTGCGTTGCCCGTCCCACGGCTCCGTCTTCGACATCGCCACCGGCGAGGTTGTGGACGGCCCCTCCCAGTCCGGCATGACACCCGCCCCCGTCACCCAGGACGGCGGGAATGTCATCGCCGGCGAGCAGGAGTAGGGAAGCGGTGTCTGACCCACAGCCTGAACCAAAAACCCCGCCACTTTTTGTCCGCACGACACTGACGATCCCGGGCGCTGGCTCCGTAGTCAACATCGCCGAACTCGTTGAGCTCAACCCCCACGAGTGTCGCATGGTGCGCATGATTGAGCTCACCCCGGACCACGCCATTACGGGGGCGTTTATCGCGGGCCGCGTCATCGGCAATGCCAACCGCCCCCTCGACACCGTCCCGCACCCGGACACCTACGACCAGTTCGAAGGCATCGAGGCTGAACACGTCACCGCGGACCACTTTGAGGGACTCTGGGCGGAGGCCCGCGCGAAGTTCCCGGAGCTTTAGGCACCTAGGCACCCACCTCCTCCTCAACCTCGTCGTCCTCCGGCGGTGGCTCGTAGTCCGGATCTGGCTCCTGAGCTGGCGGTTCAGGCGCGAAGGGGAACTTGAGCCCGTATTCTTGTTCGAGTTTCTCCAGCGCTTCGATGGTGGTGGGGTAGGGGGTGCCGGCCTCATAGCCGTCGACAAGCGTGTGTGCTTTTGCGTAAAAGTGGGCGACTTTTTGCTTGTGGCGGCGAACTTGACTGAGCGTAGAGACCCAGCGCGGTGCTGTTGGTGTGACCTGGTCGCGGAGGAAGCCAGCGGGTTTGGTGATGACGTAGGTACCGTCCGCGACGAGCCACACGATGTCGCCGGTGAAGGGATCGGGCAGGTAGAAGGCCCTTTTGTCGGTTTTTACGTTGTGGTGCTTTTGGCACAGGCAGTAGAGGTTTGAGGCGGTGGTGGGTCCGCCTTCTTCGAAGGGGATGCGGTGGTCGAGCTGGCACCGTCGGGCGGGGACCGTGCAGCCGGGGAAGATGCAGTGACCGTCACGCATCCGCACGAATTCTTTGACCTTCTCCGGCGCGGCGTGACCGTTGACGGTATGCGTGGCGGTGGAGTCGAGGTCCACAAAAGTGGCGGGGTTTTTGGTCTCAAACCCGTTCAGTCCAGCGAGCGCGTGGAATTTCTCCGTTCCCACCGCGTTGGTCCAGCCGAAGCCGGGGAAGAACACGGACTTGGTCAGATCCACCGAACCATCAGGGCCTTTCGGGGCGTAGACGCTCACGGTGGCGTTGCCCGACGGGGTGATCTCCCCGGTGAGGAGCTTGAGCACTGTCTCTTCGAGGGTGAGGGCGTGGGCGCGCGCAGTCGCGTCAATAACCGCCCTTGTCATCGCCATCGTGGCAATGTCGCCCATCACGGTCATCCCGCTGGCATGAGCGCCCACGCGGCCATTGTGAAAGGTGACTTCACATGAGCCCGGCGGTATCTCTTTGGGGCGCTCCTCGCGTTCCTTGCGGTTCTCGGGGCAGAACGCCGCCGCGTTGTCGAAGTCCGCGATGAGCTTGTTGATTCTCCTTTTGATGGTGCTCACCGTAGGCAGCGCGGCGTTGTGCCGGTGTGGTGTGAAGATCTCCACCAGCACCTCATCCACCGCGGCGTAGACCTCGGGCGATGCGTTCTCCCCGAAGCTGTCCATCGCGTCGCTCACGGCCTTCAGGCGCGGCAGATCTAAGCGCTGATATTCCCGTTGCAATTCCCTCAAGCGAGGTAGCTCTCGCAGGGCCATGTAGGCCATGACAGCATGGTCTACCTGCCACTTTGGCATGCCAGTGGACTTGGATAACCGCGCGTACTCCTGGTCGAAGTCGCGGCTGTCTACCAACTCACGGTCGCCTTCGGCATACTCTTTGAACAGCTCATACTCGGCTTTACGGAGTGCCCAATGCGCTCGCGCGACCGGATCGGACGGGTTCTCCGTGGCAAAACTCGGCGTTTTTACCGGTGCACTCATGTCGCCCCCTTTCCCCAAGTGACGTCATTGCCATGCGCTCACCTTGAGCACATGCGAACATACTTTCATATGGGTGCGACACGCCCCGTGCCTTGAAGCGCTAGATGGGCCCTATTTTCGAACACTTATCCACAACACCAAGGTCAGCGCGGGTGAAAATCCGTCGAAAAAGGGAGCTAAAGCAGCGTTAAAGCCCTGCACCTAATCAAAAGCACCACCAAAAAACGCCGCCACACCGGCAGTCAGAACAGTGGCGGCAACACCAATACCGATCCACCAGTTCAGCGCCGTACCCAGCTGTTGCCCGCGCGCCGCGTCCCACTTGAGCGAACTGCCAAGCACCTGATTGGGAATCGGGTTCGCCTCAAATTTGCCCTCATTCGCCGCCTGACGCTCCTGCCAAGTGACGTCGCTGATCTCAAGGCCATAGATCTGCTCAATCACGGGGGTGAAGAAGCCCACGCGCACCGCCGCATCCCACTTTTCTTTAAGCTGTTCATCCGTGGCAAAAGACCAGTGCTGCGAGCTGTGCGAAGGTGAGCTGAGCTCAAGAACCGGCTTCACGGAACTGCGCTGGTCAACAGGGTGGCCCGCCTCCGCATGCGCCGGCGCCGCCACCCCGACAAGCACACATGCAGCCAACGCGACAGCAACAAAACGGGACTTCATCGGTACTCCTTAAGCTAGTTTCAAGCACGCACAGCTTAGGACCGATCCACCATTCAAGCAGCGCATTCATGAAAAGTTCACGGCAGCTCAAGGCGCCATTTGCTTATCGACGCCCCCCAAAAACCCAAAACCCCAACCACCCTCTCCGCACTCAGTTCGAGCATGGAGAAATGGTCGGGGTTAGTTCAGGCCAAAAAGTCCCGGGGTTTTTAGAACGGGAGCTTGATCAGGCCCTGCTGCTGCGCGGCGCCACCGAGAAGGGCGAGGATGGCAGCTGCAATGCCTGTGCCGAGCAAGATGTCGAAGGTGGTGCCGATCTTGTACTTGAACATTTCGTCATTGGCCACGGACAGAGATAGTGCAGTGGTGGCTGCGAGGCCACCAGCAACGAAACGGCGCGTCATGGGAGCTCCTTGAATAGGAAAAGCAGTACGTGGGACAGCAACTGCAGATTAACGCTGGCAAAGAGCTCTGGAAAGCGAGTTCCCAAATAGTTTGCCAAAACTTCAATTTGGCAATAAAACTACCTGGGCATTAAAACACGAGCTAAAACGCCCACTAGAACACCAAATTCACCAACACCATGTAGGCGGCGGTTCCGGCGAGGATGGAAAGGCCGGCGCGGCGCTTCCAGGCATGGAGGGCAAGCGTGAGGGCCCCGGCGATGAGAGCGGCAGGAAGGCCGTGGGGGATGGCAGTGTCGTGGGCGATGGTGGAGAAGGTGTAGACGACCAGGACGGTCATGACACCGACGGGCATGGTGGCGCCGAGGAAGTCGATGAACGGGCTGCCTTTGAGGAGGCGGAGGAAGGAGAAAGGGAGGGCGCGCAGCAAAACGGTGATAATGGCCACGGGGATGAGTACCGCGGCGACCATAGATAAGGTGATGCCCTCAGGAAGACCAAAAACCCCCACTACTTTTCACCGCCCGAAGAAAGACGAGGGACGCGGAGCTCAAGAGCACGGTCGACGCCGGGCCGGGCATAACGGAGGATGAGCACGAGGAAGTAGGTGCTCAACCCGGCCATGAGGAGCCAGCTGGGAGCAAGCACGGCGAGAAGCGCAGCAATCACAGTGGCGGTCAGTGGCAGGGAGAAATCCGGGTTCGCGCGGAAAGCCTCGTAGGCCAGAACAATGAAGAGTGCGGTCAGTGCGTAATCGACGCCAAGCACTGAGGACGGAATCGCGGTACCAAGCAACGCCCCCACGATGCCGGGCAGCACCCACATCAGCTGGCACAGGATCTGAATGGTCAGCACACGGGCACCAGAATTGGGTGCGGTTCGGGCGCGGGAGGAGGTGATGGCGTAGGACTCGTCGGTAAGCGCATAGGTGCTGTACGCGCGGCCGAGCGGTGAGGAAATGAGGTGGCGCGGGAAGGTGAGGCCATAGAAAATGTGGCGGAAGTTGACCATGAAACCGGTGATGGCGGCGGACAGGGGGCCGACCCCGGTGGTGACAAGTTGAACGGCGAGGAATTCCATCGAACCGGCGTAGATGATGATGGAGAAGATTGGTGTCCACCACCACGCGAAGCCGGCTTGCACCATGACCAGGCCAAACGCCAAGCCAAGAGGGATGAGGCCCAGGCCGACGAGCCAGGTGTCCCGGATGCCACCGCGGATTTCAGAGCGGATCTGAGAGTTAGTTGTCATCAATATCCGCCGGGAACGTAGAGAACAACGGCAGAGGCATGGGCTGGCGGCGCATGATGTCGCTGTAGAGGTCGGTGCCGGCAGGCGCGATGACATCGGAGGGCAGGGCGGGGGCGATGTACCAGTCGCCGCGCTCAACCTCCTCATTGAGCTGGCCAGGCACCCATTCGGCGTAACCGGCGAAGATGCGCACGCCTTCGAGCAGGCCGTCAAGCATGGCGGGGTCGATGCGAAGGTCCACGTGGACGAGGCGGTTGGCCAAGCGGGTGAACTCCCGGTGATCCTCAAGAACAGTGCCAGCGGTGGTCACACCAACACCGATGGCGGCCTGGGGGCTGACCGGTCCGCCGAGGTACAGCGCCTGCGGTTTAGCCACGTAGTCGAGCCATTCCGGCAGCGCATTGGCCACGGCGACTTCACTGCGGCGGTTGAGCACAACGCCAAGGGTGTGTTCCAGGTTGTGTTCGATGATGAGGACGACGGTGCGCGCGAACTCGTCGCTAAGCATGCCCGGCGCGGCGAGCATAAGCATGCCGGGGGCGGGCTCTTCGCGCTCAAGCGCGGTGAAGAGGCGGTCGGCGTAGAAAAACTCAGGCATGGTTGGCCTCCCACCAGGCCTTGAGCTCAGCGACGGCCTCGTCGTGGTCGAGCTCGCCGCGCTCCAGGCGGAGTTCCTTCATGTACTTCCAGGCTTTGCCCACCTCGGGGCTGGGCTCGAGACCCAGGATCTGCATGATCTCGTTACCGTCCAGGTCAGGCCGGACACGGGCAAGGTCCTCCTTGGCAGAAAGGTCCGCGATGCGTTCCTCAAGGTCGTCGTAGCTGCGGCGTAAACGCGCTGCCTTTTTCGGGTTGCGCGTGGTGCAGTCGGCGCGCACGAGTTTGTTCAGGCGGGGGAGAAGTTCGCCGGCATCGGTGACGTAGCGGCGCACAGCGGAATCAGTCCACTGGCCTTCGCCGAAACCGTAGAAACGCATGTGGAGATAGACCAGCTGGCTGACATCCGCGATGACATGCTTGGGGTATTTCAGCTTGCGCATGCGTTTGCGGGCCAGCTTGGCTCCCACAACTTCGTGGTGGTGGAAGGACACCCGGCCACCGTCCTGGAGTTCGCGCGTGTCTGGTTTACCAATGTCATGGAGCAGAGCCGCCCAGCGCAGCACCAGGTCAGGGCCCTCCTCCGGGTCCTCAAGCTCCGTTGCCTGACGCAGGACGGTCAGCGAATGGGCGTAGACGTCCTTGTGCTGCATGTGCTCATCGCGCTCCAGTTTCAGCGCGGGGATCTCCGGCAGAACATGATCGGCCAGGCCGGTTTCCACCAGCAGGTCAATGCCTTCCCACGGCTGGATACCTAGCATGAGTTTGTCCAACTCCGCTTGCACGCGTTCGACAGTGATGCGGCCTATTTCATCCGCCATGTCCGTCATCGCCTGCTTCACGCGCGGGCTCACCGTGAAACCGAGCTGTGAGACAAACCGCGCCGCGCGCAGCATCCGCAGCGGGTCGTCGCGGAAACTCACCTCCGGCTCCTGCGGGGTGTCCAACACGTGGTTGAGCAGGTCTTTCAAGCCGTCGCAGGGGTCATGGAAGTCCAATTCGAGTTCGAGTTCGAGCTCTGATTCAGAGCTCGAAGAGTCAGAAGAACCAGACGACTCAGAAGAACCAGACGCCAACTCAATCGCCATCGCATTCACGCGGAAATCACGGCGGACAAGGTCGCCCTCCACAGTGTCGCCGAAGGTGACTTCAGGGTTGCGCGTCACGCCGTCATAAAGGTCGGCCCGGAAAGTGGTGATCTCCACTTGCTGGCCATTCTTCGACGCGGACACGGTGCCAAATTCAATGCCCGTGTCCCAGACGGTCTCACCCCACTCATCGAGGATCTCGCGGATGACCTCCGGGCGCGCGGATGTGGTGAAGTCCAGGTCATGGCCCAGCCGCCCCAGCATCGCATCACGCACCGGCCCGCCTACCAGGTAGAGCGACTCACCGCGCGCATGAAAAGCACGCGCCAGAGGAGCCAGCAAGGCATCAAGCTTTCCGACGGCCCCCTGCGCCCGCGCCAACAACCCAATAAACGCGGTGGAGTCCCCCTTCTCCGGAAGATTAAACAATCCGGCGGGATCAGTCGTATTCGTCGGAGTATTCACCCGCCTTACCTTACAGGCCTCAAGTTCCCTATATATGAGCCTGGCGGATACGATCGGACACAATGACTGAGAACACCCCGCCCCAAGGCCAAGGACAGAGGAGGCGTCGTCGGCGCCGCCGCGGACCCGGCCATGCACAAAACAGGCAGGGCAGTAATCGGCAGGGTGCAAACAAGCAGGGTACAAACAAGCAGGATGCAAACAAGCAGAGCTCTAGCAAACAAGACTCCGACAAGCAGGAGCACAAGAACCGCAAGCACACTTCGAAGTCACGGTCGTCGCAGCGCAGTCATCAACGTGGGGGCCAGCGCGGAAACCAGCGTGGACACCAACGCGGTGGGAAGCGCGGGGGGAAGAATTATTATCGGCGGCCGAATTCGTCGACAAGCGGTGCGAAGCGCACGTACACGCCTGAGCACACAATGGAGACGCGGGATGAGACAAGCGCGGGTGGGCTCGTTGTGTCCGGCATGGCGGAGGCGGTGCGTCAGGACGGGTCGGTGAATCTGGCGCGGATTTATGTGGCGCTGATTGGCCGTATTGATCGGCGTGGGCGGCTTCTGTGGTCGATGCCGAAGGGGCACGTGGAGCCCGGGGAGAATCAGTGGGATACCTCCCGGCGTGAAGTATGGGAGGAAACGGGAATTTACGGGGAGCCGTTTGAGGAGCTCGGTGTCATTGACTACTGGTTTGTCTCCGATGGGGTGCGGATACATAAGACCGTGCACCACAATTTGTTGCGCTATGTCGATGGGGTGCTCAATAACGACGACCCGGAGGTCACCGAGGTGGCCTGGGTGCCTATTAGTAAGTTGATTGAGCATTTGGCGTACGCGGATGAGCGGAAGTTGGCGCGTATTGCGATTGACCGGATGCCGGATTTGGCGCGCGCGGAGCGTGATGCGGGGCGGGTGACTCCGCGGTGATGTCGCGGGGCAAGCGCAGTGCGGCGCTCGCCGCTGTGGCGTGTGCTGCGGGGTGTTCGGTGGGGTTGCCGTTCGCGGTGGCGCAGTCTATTCCGGTGCCGCTCGCGCCGAGTAATTCCGCGGTGGCGGACCAGTGGGTGAATTCGCAGATCAGACTGGGTGAAGGTACACAGGGTTTAAACATTTCGCTTATCGACGCCCCCGCCACAGCCCCCAGCCGCGACACCACCCATGTGACGGTCAGAGTGCATAACGATGGCGCCGAACCCGCCGATGATCTGGTACTGACCCCGCGCCGGGGGCCGGTCTCCGGGTCCTTAACGGATGCACGGGTGGCTACCGTGGCGCAGCCGGGGGAGTACACGCCGGCAGGTGATGCAGTGACGGTGCCCACGGTGCCTCCGAATGGGCACGTGGATGTCAAGGTGACCTTTGATGCGGAAGACCACCCCACCACCGTGACGCGCCCGGTAATGGTGGTGCTGGAAAATGCTGGTGCTGTCATGGACACGGAACGCTGGCACATGACGGTGCTGGGAACGGCGCAGGAAACACCAGGAGCGGACGAACCTGAGCGCACACCCGCCGGCATGTCCGTGCTGTATCCCATCACCGCGCCAGTGGACATTGTCCCCGGCGAAACGGGGGAGGCACCGAACCGGCCCCCGCTGATTCTGTCTTCGGAGCAGCTAGCAGGGCAGATCGCGCCGGGAGGCCGGTTGGATCAGCTGGTGGATGTTTACTCCGAGCTGGGTGCCGGGAATGAAACCTGCATGGCCGTGGACCCTGCGCTGCTAGACACCGTGGACCGGATGGCGGACGGTTACACCGTGAATGATGACAGGCCGGAGCCCGCCGAGAAACGCCAGCGCCTGCGTGATTCCTGGGGCAACCCGGACACCGGCAAGGATTCCACCCAAGGGACCGGGGCTGATGATGCCGCGGCGTGGCTGGACAAACTCCGGGCAGCGGCGAAAGACAAGTGCGTTCTTGCTATGCCCTGGGCCAACACGGACCTGGAGGCCGTCGCGCGCACAGGTAATCGCTGGCTCATGCGTGAGGCTCTGGAGCGTGGTCCGTTCACCGCGGAGCGTGTCTTGGGTACCCCGGTTATGCGCAATGTGGTGCTGCCGGGTTCGGGCTATCTCACCGAAAAGACCGTGCCGGGGATGGGCTGGGCTGATCACAGTCAGTCCCGAGTAACGGAAGTGGGAATGCAGGGGGCGTGGGAGGAGCAGACCAGCACCACCACCGAAACCGCAGACCATGAGCCAGATGGGCGTGTGGAAGGTGAGCAGCAGACCACCTTGGATGATCCAGCAATGCCAAATTCCGCGGGGATTACCGCGCCGCAACCCGCGCAAGCGGTGCGTGTGCTGGTGGCTGACAACACCACGTCCGTAAACTCTGCGCACAGTCGTTTCACGCAACTGCGCCCCGGTGTGGTGGGTGTGGACTTTGATTATGAGCTGGCGTCGACCCTGGCGGCCACCGGGCCGAACCCGGAAACGACGGGTTATTCCGATGATCACCTGCGTTTTGATTACACGCGGGACTCGCAGGTGGCGCGGGACAACACCGCGGCAACGGCTGTGCGTACCGCTGCGAGTTCGCGCGTGGTGGTGGGGGAGAGCGCCGAAGCATCTGAGCCGCTGCTGGTAACACCGCCAGCCGGGTGGCAACCGAAGACCGCGCGGGCTGTGATGGATACGGTCAACGAACTCTTCCGCGAACACACCAGCGTGCCCATGAGCCTGGCGGACTACACCCGTGTGCCGGATGACCCGGCCCAGCTCGTCCCCGGCACCCCGAGCTTGTGGGAGGCAGACCCGACGATCTACTCCGACACGGAAGTGCTCAATGCCTCCCAGCAGGGGGCGTTTATCGACGATTTGACGTCCCTCCTTGGCAGCGAACCCGCCATCGCACTGACCCAATACGGCTACACGTTGCCGCTGCGCCAAGATCTGCTCACCGCACTGACAGTAACGGGAAGACGTTCCTACACCGGCTACATGGAGGCGCAGGAACGCACCCGGCGGCGGCTCAACGGCAACCGCGATGCGCTGGCTGGCCTGCGCGCCGCCATCACCTTGATCCCACCGGGCAATGTGTACACCCGTGCTTCGGAGTCCTCCCCGCTGCTCATCGTGGCGCAGAACGGACTACCGCTGCCGGTGGATGCGTCAATTTTGTACAAGGGCCCCGCCGGCGCGCATCTGAACACACCAACGGAATTCCGCATCCCGGCGCGGGGTTCGCTGACCCTGCAGATGACGGCGGACTTGGAGGAGAACGACGAGCAGACGAAACTGCAGCTCTACCTGGCCACGCCAGAGGGACAGCCGATCTCCCAACCAGTGGATATTGCCGTCCAAACCGCTGGTGGTGCGGTGAAAAACTGGATCATCATTGCGGGTGCCAGCGCACTGTTTGTCTTGGCCCTCATGTTCCAGCGCGGAAGACGCCGAGGGTCTCGCGGGATAAAAGGTATAGCGCGGGACGGCTAACATACCCATAGTCCCCTGCCGTATCCATCTTCGACAACTTTGGAGAACCTGTGACGCAGCCTAAACGGAAGCCCACGAGCGACAGTTCTGTCGTTCGCTCAACCGGCTCGATGGCTGTGGCGACGTTGATGTCGCGCATCACCGGGTTCATTCGCACGGTGATGATCACCTCTGCACTCGGCGGTGCGGTGGCGTCTGCTTTCAATACAGCAAACACGTTGCCGAATATGATCACCGAGATCGTGCTTGGCTCGGTGCTCACCGCTTTGGTGGTACCAGTGCTCGTGCGCGCGGAGAAGGAAGACCCGGATCAGGGCGCTGACTTTATTCGGCGACTGTTCACGTTGACTTTGACGTTGGTCACGGTGGTCACGGTGGTGACGGTAATTGCGGCTCCACTGCTGACACGGGTGATGTTGGACGCGGACGGTGAAGTAAATGTGGTCCAATCCACCTCCTTTGCCTATCTGCTGTTACCGCAAATCATGTTCTACGGGATGTTCTCCCTGTTCATGGCGGTGCTTAACACCAAGGAAGTGTTCCGGCCCGGCGCGTGGGCGCCGGTGGTGAACAACCTGGTATCCATCGCGGTGCTGGCGTTGTACATGCTGCTGCCGGGCAGTATTGACAAGGACGACCTCACCGGTGTGATGGACCCGCATGTGCTGTTGCTGGGTTTGGGCACCACGCTTGGTGTGGTGGTGCAGTGTCTGATTATGGTGCCGGCACTGCGCCGCCTCGGCATTGATTTGCGGCCACTGTGGGGGTTGGATGACCGACTGAAACAGTTCGGTGGCATGGCTGTAGCGATTGTCACGTACGTGGCTATTTCGCAGGTCGGCTACATCATTAACAACCGTATCGCCTCGGAGGCGTACAGTTCCGCCCCGGCGATTTACATGCAGCACTGGCTGCTGTTGCAGGTGCCGTACGGCATCATCGGCGTGACGCTTCTGACCGCGATCATGCCGCGCCTGTCCCGCAATGCGGCGGATGGTGATGATGCTGCGGTGGTGCGTGATCTGACCTTGGGCACGAAGCTCACCTTCATCGCGCTCATCCCCATCATCATGTTCATGACGGCGCTGGGCCCCGACATCGGTGTTGCACTGTTCCACTACGGCCAGTTCACTGAAACGGATGCGCGCACGCTGGGCATGACGCTGAGTTTCTCCGCGTTTACGCTGATCCCGTACGCCCTGGTCATGCTGCACCTGCGCGTGTTCTATGCGCGGGAGGAGGCGTGGACGCCCACGTTCATCATCGCCGGTATCACGGTGACCAAGGTGGTGCTGGCCATGCTCGCACCGTCCGTGGCGGCAAGCCCCGACCAGGTGGTGGTGCTGCTGGGTGCGGCCAACGGTTTCGGTTTCGTGGCCGGCGCGATCGTGGGTGCGTTTTTGCTGCACCGCAAGCTAGGCAATTTGGGCTCCAGGGACGTGCTGCACACCGCGGCGTGGGCGGCAGCAGCTGGCCTGGTGGGCATCGCAGCTGCGTTGGCTACCCGCTACTTCCTCCGCGTGCTACCACCGCTCATCCCGGGCTCACTGGGGCTGCTGGTGGAAGTGACTGTTCTCGGCCTCATCTTCGTCATTGTCACAGGCATCGTCCTATCCTTCTCCGACCTCACCGAGGTTCGCAGCCTCGGCGCCGCACTGGCCAAGATCCCTGGCCTGAACAAGATCATTCGGACCGCGCCCGCAGCCCGCATTGAGGCCACAGAAGTTCCGGTTCAATTTCTTGTCGACGACACCTTCAACACATCCCCCGTTCCACCTCCCATGTCCGCTGGTGTTGTGCGTGGGCCACGGCTCGTGCCGGGCGCAGCAGTTTCCGACGGGCGTTTCCGTCTCCTACGCGACCATGGGTCTGCGGGCAGTGCACGCTTCTGGCAGGCCACGGAGTTGCGCACCGGCCGGATGGTAGCGCTGACCTTCGTGGATACGTGTGGTTCTGCACCACTGGCTCCGGTACCACGGCGCCAGGCCGCGCTTGACGCCGCTGGGGTGGCTCACCGCACCCGGGCGATCGCAAAGCTGCACCTGCCCGCGGTCGCCCCGATTCTGGATGTTATTTCCTACCGCACTGGCTGCCTTGTTATAGCCGACTGGATTTCCGGTTCCTCCCTGCAGGCCGTCGCCGAGTCCACCACGCCACTAGTCGAGGAGGCAGTCCACGCCGCAACGGTGCCACTGAGCAAGTCCATCCAGTTCGCCCACGAGCATGGGCTGGCGCTGGGTCTGGATAACCGCAACCGCATGCGCGTGACGGAGGATGGCATTGTTGTCCTCGCTTTCCCCACGGTGCTGGACACCGCGAGCATTGAGGCAGATGATGCTGCCTGGGAATCTGCACAAGACTTACTCATGGCGGCAACCCGGCCGGACGCCACGCTGGGGGCGCCCCAGCCCGCCCCGGAAATTGCACCGCAGCCGGCACTCGTCGCTGGTTTTGGTGCACGTGGTATGGGCACCGTGGGCACAACCGCACTGGTTTCAGCGGCCATCATGGCTGTGGTCGCCGTTGCTGCATTGAGCGTCTTTGTGATCAGCCAGTTCAGTAAGAATCCCGATGCGCCGGTGACGAAGGACTCTGTGGAAAAGGTTGAAAATGATTCCACCGATTCAGCACAGCCCGCGGTAATCATTTCTTCTGTCACCCCCGACCCTGCTTTTGCAGCATTGGCGGATGGGGATACCGCTACCACAGCAACAGTGTCACCCGGTGACCGGATTGTGCTCACCCCGCAGGAGCGCGCTGGAAACACCAACTTCACCGCGCGCAGTATCATCCTCAACAGCAAAACCGGTGGGCTCGATTACACCATCTACGCCATTCCGCACGAGAACACGAACACTGAGGCCACAGGAAGCTCTGACACTGATCTTCCCGTCATCTCCACAGGAACACTGACGGACAAGCGCTTTTCCATCAAGGTTCCGCAGCAGCCGGAGCTGGCCGAACTCGAAGGCATCATCATTGCCATTAGTGCCCCTGCTGACAATCCCACCTGGAATGGCGCGCCCGCTGTGATCCGGGAAGTCACCATTGTGGGTACACGCCCGCGTTAAAAGTCGGCGGGTTTTTCACCTTTTTCGCAGTGTCCACTTAAGTGGACACTTTTTGGTGGCATAACGTCGCTTCGCATGCCACAATGAAGACAAATATTCGGGGATTTGGGATTGTTTGGGGGCAACCATGAACAAGCTACAGCGCAGAAAAGCGCAGCGTGCCTGGTCGGATGAGGCGTTGGCGGCGGAATATTTGAAGGGGGATGTGCGGGCGTTTGAGGCGATCGTCGATAGGCATACTCCGCGGCTGATTGCGGTGGCCCGCAGAAATGCACGCAACCACCACGATGCGCAGGATATTGTGCAGGAAGCGCTGCTGAAAGCCTCACTGAACATGCACACCTTCCGCTCGGAGGCCGCCCTGGCCACATGGCTCTACCGCCTGGTGGTCAACGCGGGCCATGACCACGCAAAACGGGCTGAGAACAGGCGCCGCCACCTGAGCCTGGATGATGAAGACACGATGGTGCCCGCCATGATCAATGCGGCTGCGTATGCGCCATTCCAAAATTTTGATCGGATTATGGCGCTGCGGCAGATCCTGGCGAAGATGCCGTCTGCGCACCGCAGGGCACTCATGCTTATCGATGTCCAGGGGCTCACCGTCAACACCGCCGCCCGCGAACTTGGCGTGGCACCGGGCACCGTGAAGTCCCGGCGCCATAGGGCACGCGAGATGATCGTGGACTACTTCGCGGACGAGGTGGCACGTTAGACTGGCACGCATGACCGAACCGAACTCCATGTCTACTTCCACTCCGACCTCTTCTTCTCCGTTCGGAGAAGGAGAGGAAGACACCCACGATGTCATCGTTATTGGCTCCGGCCCCGCTGGCTACACGGCGGCGTTGTACACCGCGCGCGCAAACCTGAAGCCACTGGTGTTTGAAGGTTTTGAGTTCGGTGGTGAGTTGATGAACACCACTGAGGTGGAAAATTACCCCGGTTTTGAGAAGGGCATTATGGGCCCGGATCTCATGATGGAGATGCGTGCGCAGGCGGAGCGTTTCGGCGCGGATCTGCGCGCGGAAATGGTGGATAGCGTGGAGCTAGAGGGCGCAGTTAAGAAGGTGCACGTGGGGGATGAGGTCTTCACTGCCCGTTCTGTCATCCTGGCCACCGGTGCGGCCCCGCGCCACTTGGGTATTCCGGGTGAGCAGCAGCTGACTGGTCGCGGTGTGTCTACGTGCGCGACCTGTGACGGCTTCTTCTTCAAGGACCAGCACATTGCCGTTGTTGGCGGTGGGGATTCCGCGATGGAGGAAGCCACCTTCCTCAGCCGTTTTGGTTCAAAGATCACGCTCATTCACCGCCGTGAGGAGTTCCGTGCCTCCCAGATCATGCTGGACCGTGCGCGGGCGAATGAGAAGATTGAGATCCTTACCAACACGGTTGTGGAGGAAGTCCTCGAAGACGGTGGCAAGGTTGCCGGTCTGCGTCTAAAGAACACTGTGACGGGGGAGGAATCTGAGTTGGACGCCACCGCTATGTTCGTGGCTATCGGCCACGATCCGCGCTCGAGTTTCCTGGAGGGCCAGGTAGCCACGGATGCGGAAGGCTATGTCACCGTGGAGCACCCGAGCACCAAGACCTCCATCTCGGGTGTCTTCGCTGCTGGTGATCTGGTAGATAACTATTACCGCCAGGCAATTACCGCGGCGGGCTCTGGTTGCCGGGCAGCCATTGATGCGGAGCACTACTTGGAGTCGCTTTAAAACCGCTAGTTTTAACGTCAAGCTGAACCACTATTAATAAGGAGCACTCAATGTCGGGTTCTATCGAAGCGAACCAGGTCACGTTCAAGCAGGAAGTCATTGATTCCGATGTGCCGGTTCTCGTGGATTTTTGGGCTGACTGGTGCGGGCCGTGTCACAGGTTGGCACCGGCTCTTGAGGATGTGGCTGAGGAGCTGGCGGGTCGCGCGAAGGTGGTGAAGGTCAACGTGGACCAGGAACGCATACTCGCTGCGACTTACCAGGTAATGTCGATCCCGAATCTGCTTATTTTCAAGGGTGGGGAAGTGGTGGAAAACTTTGTTGGCGTAGAGCCGAAGGAAGACATTATTGCTCGCCTTGAGGCGCATATTTAGATTGGGGCAGACCATCGTCGGTTAATTCCGCATGGTCAGTAAGATTATTGCGGTACAAGTCCGTGAAGAAAGGTGAGTAGTGATAGGACGTCTTGGGGTGGGGGATTTGAGCCCGCGCGTCGCTGAGGTCCGCTCGACGCTTGCGCGGCTCGGCCTGCTCACTGGTTTTGAGGGGGACGTGGGGGAGTGGAGTCGCCGTAAATTTTCGCCGGAAGAAATGCTTTTCGACGATGCTTTGGCGAACACCCTGAAAGCCTTCCAACAGTCGCGCGGGATTTTGCCCTCTGGTGAGATTGATGATTTGACGTTGCGTGAGCTGCGTCAGGCCTCTTACACCTTGGGTGCGCGTGTGCTGAGCTATGAGCCAAACCAGATCATGGTGGGCGATGATGTGAGCCAGTTGCAGAAGCAGCTGCAGGAGTTGGGCTTTTATTCGGGGCGTATTGATGGGCACTTTGGCCCAGATACGCATGAGGCGTTGTCGAATTACCAGCTGAATTACGGCATCCAGGATGACGGGATGTGTGGGCCGGAAACGCTTCACGCCCTGAGTCTGCTTGGCCGACGGATCACTGGTGGTTCCACGCAGGCGATCCGTGAGCGCGAGGTGGTCCGCAGGGCCGGTCCGCGTCTGACGGGTAAGCGCGTAGTGATCGACCCGAATATTGACGTGTCTAATCCCATGGATGTCACGGGACGTCATGGGCGGATCTCCGAAGAGGAGATCTTGTGGGATTTGGCTTCCCGTGTGGAATCCCGCATGATTGCCGCCGGGATGGAGACGATCATGTCGCGTCCCCGCGGTGATCACCCCTCGCCGAAGGCCCGCGCCGATATGGCGAATGGGTTTGATGCGGATTTGCTTATCTCTTTGCAGCTGGACCGCTACCACAATGACAAGGCCAACGGTGTGGCCACGTTCTACTTCGGTTCGGAGCAGGGTGCCTCCTCAATGACTGGGGAAACCCTTTCGGGTTTCATCCAGCGTGAGATTGTTGCGCGCACGGACTTGGGTAACTGCTACACGCACGGCCGGACGTGGGAGCTGCTCCGAATGACGGAGATGCCATCCGTTGAGGTGGTGTTGGGGTATCTGACTAACCCGCGTGACGTGTCCATTGTCACGGACCCGACTCAGCGAGACGCGATCGCCGAAGCGATCGTTGTCGCCGTGAAGCGCCTCTACCTGTTGGATGAAGATACCCAGCCGACGGGCACCTACTCCTTCAAGGAGCTCCTGCAAGAGGAGCAAGGCTAACGCATTCGGTGAAGGATTTAACACCCCGCCGAACATCCAATTTTAAAACCCCCTCGTCAGGGGGTTTTGGTCTACTTGGAACTCAGCAGT